>USKH01000071.1 GCA_900555125.1 uncultured Clostridium sp. | reverse complement strand
CGGTTAAAGCGTTGTAAGCGGTTTGAGTATGGTGTAATTTTAAATGGTAGTCAAACTTTTACGAAGTAATGGGCGAAAAGGCTGAAGTTTGAGTATGGTGTAATTTAAATGGTAGTCAAACGCGGCAGAAATAAACTGTGTTTACCGGTAATTCGAGCATGTGCAATTAAAACGATTAAAACAAAAAGTCCAAACGTTTGGACTTTTTTGCTTATTAACTATTATTACGCGTTTTTGCGATTTTGGCACGACAGCGATTTTCCGAAGATTAAATCGCCCGTGAAAAATCATGCTTTTTCGGGGACTGCAAGCGAAACGAAAGAGGGGAGAAGAGTGCCGTTTACGTCGCGAGCGGTAAGGGTCAGTGGCGCATTTTTACCGCTGATTTTCACAGCAACCGAAATTGACCCTGCATACATTCGGCGCGTGGGAGAGTACAAGCTCTCGTGGTCTGCGTTATCCGAACCTGTGGAAAAAAGTTGTCCGCAACCTGTTGCCGAAAAAGTAACGAGCGGAGCGGCGTCGGGGACGACATTTCCGTTTTCGTCTACTGCGCGGCAAGTAAAAATCGCAACGTCTTTTCCGCTTCTCGTTATGTTTTCGGTGTCAAGGCTGAGAGAGAGTGCAACCGGCTTTCCGGTTGTCTGCTTTTTTTCGCGGCAAATCGTTTTACCGTCCGAAATACCGCACGCTTCGATATATCCCGGGTCAAAAGGCACGTCCCATTCGGCTTTGCCGTATCTTTTCATCGTAATCGGCGGATAAGTTTTTCCGTTTACGTCAAGAACGATCTGCGGACAATTTGTATAAGCAACCACGTGAACAAGCTTGCCCTCAAGCCCCGAAAAATTCCAATGCGGTAATAAATGAATAATGGGCTTGTCCGTCCAATAAGCTTTGTTTTGATAGAATGCGTCTTTTTTCTGCAAAAACATGTCGATTGCGCCCGAAATCGAGCATAACCTGGGCCAGACGGCTTCGCCTCTGTGTTCAAAGGCAGTCCATTGAAAACCGCCCGCAATGAAAGACCGCTCGGAAATGAAAGTGTACGTTCGCTCGCGATTGCGGAAATAATTGCCGGTGTCGTTGTCCCATGCCGGTCGCGCGGCTTTTTTATCGTCGATTTCCTCGTACCAGCCGCGTTTGGTTCCGCTTGCCACGCATTCGCTCATAAACATGGGCTTGTCGGGATATTTTGCGTGAACGGCGTCTATAAGATCGAAACTATAATTGATACCGATAACGTCCACGAGATCAAGTACTTTTTCACGGTCGACCTTGTCGCATGCAAGCGTTATTAAGCGGCTGTCGTCCAGCGATTTAACCAGAGAGATCAGCTTTTTGCAAATTTTTCTTCCCTGTTCGGTGTGGAAATATTGTTCTTCATTGCCTATTGACCAGAAAATAACCGACGGACGGTTGCGGTCGCGTTTTATCAGCGTTTCAAGTTGTTTTTTGCTCTCTTCGGCGCTTTCAAATCTGCGCGCTTCGTCCATAACGATAAAACCGTTTTTGTCCAGAGCTTCCATTACGCAATCGGCGTGCGGATAGTGACTGGTCCGGTATGCGTTGGCACCCATTTGTTTAATTAAATCTATTTTGTATTTCTGAACATTGTCCGGAACGGCTTTCCCGAACAGTCCGCAGTCGGCGTGAGTGCAAACGCCGTTTATCGGGTAGTGCTTGCCGTTTATCGTAAGACCGTTTTCGGTTGTCATTTTTATCGAGCGGTAGCCGAATTTCACGCAGTCGCAATCGGTTTGCTTTTTTCCCGAAAACACGCTTGTTTTCATCGTGTATCGCACGGGACTGTCGGGCGACCAGAGAGAGGGTAAGAGCAGCGGAAAATCACATTCTATCTCACTTATCGAGTATGCTGCAATCTTTTTACTTTTGTCCGCCTTTGCGACGACAGTGCCGTTTTTATCGATTATTTCGCATTCTACGCGCGCGATTTTATCGCCGGCATAATCGTTGCGTACCGTGATTGCGGCGCTTGTTTGCCATTTTTCGCCCGCAAGGCGAGTTTTTGCGTGGATACCGTAAAGATCGACACACAGTCTGTCGGTTTTGATAAGCGTGACATGGCGATATATTCCGGCACCCTCATACCACCAACCCTCGGGTTCGTACGGTTCGATTTTTACGGCAAGAACGTTGTCTTCGTCAAACAGAACGTAATCGGTTATGTCTGCTTCAAACGGCGTATATCCCGAAAAACTGCGCGTTATAAGGCAGCCGTTGAGATAAACCGTGCAGTTTGTCGCAACGCCCTCGAAAAACAGAGTAATTCGTTTGCCGTCGTCGCTTTTCGGCAGGGTAAAATGCTTTCTGTACCATGCTCCGTCGCTTTTGACAAATCCGAGCGCCGGATTGTACTTTTCTTCGGGTACGTCGCCGGCAAGATAATCGTGCGGCAGAGTTACTCTTTCCCATTTTTCAAGAGGGTATTCTCTGTCCGCCGCATAGCAATCGGGGTCGTCGTTGTAAAAGCGCGACGCCGGACCTCTTCGCATGCGTTCGGTTTTTGCGCCCATATAACATATGCCCTTGTACGCCGGGGCAAACTCGTCTTTCAACTCGCCGCGATGGAACAGCCATCCGCAGTCGAAATCTATCTTTTCTCTCATATATTCGCTCCTCATTGATTTTTCTTACATTATACAGCAGAGCAACCGGAAGGTACAGCGATTAATTTGCAATATATGGACTTTATTGATTAAAATGTGAAGAATATCGCCGTTTTATCGACAACTCACAAGAATAAATTGATTATTTTGAGTTTACGAGGTATAATATAAAGAAAAACGGGAGGGATTTATGCACGCATTTTTTGCAAAAGGAACGGCTGCCACCAAAGCGGATTACAACGTGCCGTTTCTTGTCAACAATTGCGGTTATTACCGGGATCTTCAGAAAAATTTAACCGTATCGCGACCAAAGGGCAGAGAGGACTATCAGATAATTTTCGTTTCCCGCGGAACTTTGATCGTAAGCGGCGCGGAAATACACGCGGGCGGAGCGTATATATTTACGCCAGGACAAAGCCAGGAATACGTTTATTGCGCCGAAAACAAATGTCTGTACTATTGGGTGCATTTCTGCGGTTACGAAAGCAGAAAAACAGTGGAAGACTGCGGCGCTAAGGGCTGTTTTTCGTCCTTTCCCGACAGCTCCGAAGCCGAAAGAACTTTTCGTTTGCTTATTTCAGCGTTTGAAAACAACATGCCGAGAAGCGAGTTGCTGTCCGTCGGGTGCGTATTGACTCTGCTGTCGCTTATAACCGTCAAAAAGGCAAACGCTTCGCCGTTCAGACGTGTCGAGGTGCGCCTTAAAGACTGCCGCGACGATGTAAAAATAAGCGAGCTTGCCGAAAACTACGGTATGAGCGAAGAACATTTTATTCGATCTTTCAAAAGTTATAACGGGCTTACGCCGCGCGCATATGCGCTTAAATTCAGAATGGAGCAGGCAAAATCGCTTTTGTCCTCGTCCGATATGCGGATAGGCGATATTTCCGAGGCGTGCGGTTTTTACGACGCTCTGTATTTCAGTCGCGCATTCAAAAAATATACCGGGCTCAGCCCGCGCGAATACAGAAGAAGATCGGTGTGAAGGTAATGCCAAGGTCAAAAATCAAATGGGTAAAATCGCCGCACACGCTGTATTTTTGCATGCAAACAACCGTAAAAACGCTCATCCGCAAAATGTGTTAACCCGTTTTGCGGCTTTTTTATGCCCTAAAACCGCAATTTTTATGCCGAAAATCTCGTTTTTGGAATATTTGAAAAATTTTTTAACTTTTTTTTGAAAAACTATTGACAAATTTCAAAAGCGGGTATATAATATGGTCGAAAGTCAAAGAAAGTCAAACTTTGAAAGAGCGTTCCGCATTCATGTCGCAGTACAAAAAGCGAAGCGTTCGGGAGGCAGAAAAAATGGCAAATTTAAGTGATTTAATCGAAGCGTTTTTGTTGCAGACGCTGGGAAATGACGACCAACTGAAAATCAGTCGTAACGAGCTTGCCAATTACTTTTCAGTAGCTCCCAGCCAGATAAATTACGTCTTGTCCACGAGATTTACGCCCGATAAAGGCTACACGGTCGAGTCGAGGCGCGGAGGCGGCGGCTGCGTAACCGTAGTGCGTATTCACTCGGACGGCAATTCTGTTCTGAACGACGTCATGCACATGCCACTTAACGAAGGATTCGGTTATGCGCGTTCGTGTGCGGTAGTGGAAAGAATGGTAAACGGGAAAGTAATATCGGAGCGTGAAGGCAGATTGCTTAAAGCGGCTTTGTCGGATAAAGCGCTCGCCACGCCCTCGGTAATGGCAAAAGATGCGATTCGCGCAGGGATAATAAAAAGCGTCCTTGTCGAAGCGCTTAAGTGCGATAAAGAAGAAAAGTCCAAAGCTGCCGGTAGCGAACAGACAAAGGACAAATAAAAGGAGGAATAAATTATGTTGTGTGACGAATGCGGTAAAAATCAGGCAACTTATCATGAAATAAGGAAAATAAACGGACGGCGTACCGAAGTGCATCTGTGCGACGCGTGCCGTCGTAAAAACGGATATGACGTTTTGCCGGTAAGCGGTATGGGCGATGTTTTCGGAAGCTTCGACGAGTTTTTCGGTAACGGCATGCGCGAGGACGAAACGTGCGAATTCTGCGGAACAAACATCCGCGATTTTCTGGAAACCGGCTATCTCGGTTGCGAACATTGCTACGACAAATTCAGCCGTACCGTACTGCCGCAGCTGCAGCGTATTCAGAAAAAAGTAATGCACGCCGGAAAGGCTCCCGGACAAAAACAAGCGTCCGGGCTCAGCGAGTACGATCGTCTTAAAGCCGAGCTGGATAAGGCGATAGAAGTGGAAGATTACGAAAAAGCAGGAAAGATAAACGAACAACTTAAAAGGTTGAAGGAGGGAAAATAATGAACGCGAAAGACATTGCCGTAGAAAGCAAAATCACTTTTTCGAGAAACGTCAAAGGTTATCCCTTCCCCTCTAAACTGCGTGATACCCGCGCTAACGTTATTGCCAGCGGCGTTTACGAAGCTCTTGCTAAAAACGGCGGCTATGAACTGTATAAAATAGCTCAGATGTCGGAGCCGGTGACCAGGAGATTGCGCGAACGCGGCCTTATATCCGACAGGCTTATTCAAAGCCCGTACGGCAGCGCGATTGTAAGTTCTGACGAAAGCGTTTCGGTAATGATTAACGAAGAGGACGCCATCGTCGAGCAGTATTTCGGCAAGGGCGATTGTTTGTCCGAGCTGTATGAAAAGGCAAACAAAACAGACGATATCATCGGAGCAAAAGAAGAATTTTGCTTTCATCCGCGCCTCGGATATCTTACTTCCTGTCCCGACAGCGTGGGTACGGGAATGCACGCAAGCGTTACTCTGTTCTTGCCGGCGCTTGTGCTTACCAAAAGTTTGCAAAGTTGCGCGTCGTCCGTGTCGCGTCTCAATATATCGATAAAAAGCGTGTATGACGACAGCGTTGAAGCCTATTTGTTTACGGCTACCAATCAACAGACGCTTGGTTTCGGCGAGGATGAAATTATCGACCTTGTGGAAAAAGCGGTAAATCATCTTATCGAAGCGGAAGAGCGTGCCAGAAAAATGCTGAAAATATCTTCCGAAGCGCAAGTTCGCGACAAGTCGATGCGTGCGTTCGGAATAATGAAAAACGCATATTCAATGCCCGCAACCGAAATGGTGGAGCTTTTCTCCTGGGTAAAATTAGGCGCGTATTACGGATACGTATCCGTGGATACGGATAAAGCCGAACAGCTTGTGAAAAAGCTCATGCCGGCTGCGGTTGCCGAAGCCGGAGCGGAAAACGAGGACGTATACCGCGCCGAGCTTTTAAGAAAAGAATTAAATTAAAAGACAATGTTTTTCCGGACGGTTAAAGTTGCGGAAAACAAAAACAATCTTAAAAAATTACACTTGGAAAGGAGGTGTTTATTATGAGATTACCCTATACCGAAAACGCAAAAGCGGCACTTATTACCGCAGAAAAAGTGGCGGGAGCATACGGAAGCGGAGCTATCGGAACCGAACATATTCTGTACGGTCTGGTTGCAACCGAACGTTGCACCGCAAGCAAAATATTACGCAAATACGGCGTGGATACGTCCAATTTCGACGGCGAGTACATGACTATGTCGGGCGGATTTATGGATAGTCACAGCTTTACTTCGGGTGCCGCAAACGCGCTTGTAAACGCCGAACGTCTTGCAATGAAGTTCGGCAAGAAAGTGGTGGGCACCGAGCAGATTCTGTACTGTCTGCTGTTGGATCCGTCCAGCGCGGCGGGAGCAATTCTCGGCAATCTCGGAGTTGATCAGGACGCAATTCTCGGCGAACTCGAAGGTTTCGTCAGCGGAGAGAAGAGAAGCGA
>USKH01000070.1 GCA_900555125.1 uncultured Clostridium sp. | reverse complement strand
CCTTCGGGAGAGGGTATTTCCCCCCAGGCATAGCACAGACAAAAGTCTTCCGACAGCGACTCGTTTGCCGCTTTTATCCACGCGGGATAGTTGTCGGCATGCCATTCGGCAAGATAATAGTCGATAAACCCTATTTTTTTCATTACAGTTTTATTTCCTCTTTTTTGTCGCTCGAATCATACAGAGCCTGCAACAGTTTCATGCTTTCGAGAATATTTTCGATATTGTTCTTGTCTTTTTTACCGGTGTTTATGCTTTCGATAAACGCTTTATCCTCGCACAGATACATATCGGGAATATCGTATTCGGGCTTTATTGTTTCGAGCGTTTTTCCGTCGTAGAACGTGAATTTGCCGCCGTAGGACAGTCTTGCGCCGCCCTTGTCGCCCATAAAATCGATAAACATGTCGTTTGCGTCGATGTTCTGAGCCCACGCGCCGTTGAAAGAAATGCTTGCCTTATCGGTTCTTATATAGCCGGTAATGTACTCTTCGACGTCGTTGGTGCCGTGCTCGATATCGGCGGTGTCTTCCGCCCACATGCCGTGACCGGCATAGTTGTACTCTTTCATATTCTTTGCAAGTTCGTTGTATGCGTCGCAGGTAACCGTTTTAAGCTTTGCTCCGCCTAAAACGTACAGAATGAGATCGAGGAAGTGAATACCCCAGTCGATAAGCACGCCGCCGCCCGACTGAGCTTTGGTCGTAAACGGGCCGCCGAGGCCGGGTATGCTGCGATACGAACGGAACGAGCAGTAAACGCTGTAAATATCGCCGAATTTGCCCTCGTCGTTAAGTTGACGGAGCATTTCCACCGAACGCTGATAGCGGTTGCACACGCCGATATTGAGCATTTTACCCTGTTTTTCGGCTTCGTTTGCCATTTCCACCGACAGCGGATAGTTTACGGTGATGGGTTTTTCGCAGAACACGTGTTTACCCGCTTTAAGCGCGTCCATGGTTACGGTGTAGTGCGCGTAATTGGGCGTTAAAACGTAAACCGCTTGCACTTCGGGATCATGAAGAGCGACGTTGTAATCGGTGATTACCTGCTCAACTTTGGGGAATTTCTCCTTTACCGCCTCTGCTTTTTCTTTAATGAGGTCGCATGCGTACTTTATGCGCACGTTATCCATCTTCATGAAAGCGGGAAAATGAGCCGCATTTGCAATTCTTCCGCATCCGACGACAGCTATTGTAGTCATAATTTATTTAATCTCCTTGTCTATTTTCAGAATAAGATTATCCTACCGATAATGATACAACCCTTCGCTGTTAAAGTCAATGCCCGCGTTTTTGCAAAAACATATCAATATTTCGGATTTATTAAAAAATATCAGTTTTTCAACAATTTTTATATAGCAAAAATATTGACAAAGCTTTGTTTCTCCGATACAATGTTATCGTAAAGGAGCCGATTATGTCCTCAATTGAAACCATTTATCATTTTGACCGGAATTTTCGACCGGGTTTTGCGCGCTACGGCGACGTGAAACTGTACCAGATAGGACGCAGATATTGCTCTCCGGGTGAAATAATAGGCTCGCACGTACACGTCGATTGGTTTGAACTTACGGTGATTACGGGCGGCAGCGGAACAGTAGCCACGGGCGGCGAACGCATGAAAGTAAAGCCGGGAGACGTGTATTTCTCATACCCGGCGGATATTCATAACATACTTGCCGACAACGGTGAAAAACTCGAATACGATTACTACGCCTTCGATACCGACGACGAAGTTGTAAGGCGTCGCCTCGAATACGTGACGCAATCATTCCGTTTGTCAAACTCCAGAGTTTTCCGCGACGATAAAATTCCCACTCTTCTCGGCTATGCTCTCAACGAATTCACTCAAAACGACGATATGTCCGAAAAAACGCTTGCCGGCATACTTAAACAAATTGTCGTATACGCCCTGCGCGACATATGCGATACCCCTCAAAAAACACTCGCCGCAGGCAATGCGCAAGTGTTATCGGCAAAAATAAGCGGCTATCTCGACTCTCACGTTTTTTCCATGAACGCACTTACCGAGCTGTCCGAAAAGTTTAATTACAATTACGCTTATATTTCCGAAATTTACAAAAAAACCACCTCCAAAACGCCGGGAGAATATTTCCGCGAACGTAAAATGGAAACGGCAAAAACTCTTGTCATGGGAAAAGAGAAAAAAATAAGCGAGATAGCCGAAATGCTTAATTATTCGTCCGCTTTCGCATTCAGCAAAGCTTTTAAGCATTACTTCGGCGTATCGCCCAGAATTATGCAATCCGAACAAAAAGCAGACGCAACCCGTTAGCATAAAAGGAAATATTCGCTTGCGACAAACAAACTTTAATATAAAATTTCAGACGGATAACCTATAAAAATTATCCGTCTGTTTTTATTCTTTTTATAAAAATCGGTAGTCTTTTTGGCGTCCCGGACTATTATACAAGTTGTTGGTTTACGGTTTAACCTTTCTTTTGAGGAACAAAACCGCCACGCTTACGCCGAGCGACAGTAAAACGACGCCGATAACGATAAGTACAATCACCAAATTTTTAGTAGTGTCCTGAAGAATTTTAATCTCGGTTGCCAACTCGTTGTCTTTGTTTTCGAGCTGTTTCTTTGCCGCGTCGAGATTGGCCTGCACCTTTTTAATTGCCTCCGCAAGCGCGTCGTCCGCTTCTTTATATGTTTTTTCCAACCTCGATACTTCGCTTGCGAGGTTAACGTTCAACATATTAAGATTTCCGTTGATTACCGCGTCCGCTGCCTCGTACGCTTCTTTTACCGCGGAAAGCTTGCTTTCTATATCGCCCTTATTGTCGCCGATAGTTTTAGTCAGATCGCTTACCGCTTTATCCAGGTTTGTCTGCACTTTATCAACTGCCGCTTTCAAATCGGAGTCCGCTTTTTCGCTTGACGTTTTCAGATTCGCTATGCTTTCTTCAAGCTCGCCGTCTTTACTCTGCAATGCGGTTATGCTTGAATTGATTACTGCGTCCGCCGCCTCGTACGCATTAGACAAATCTTCTATCGCCTGCGATAATGCCGTACTGTCCGCTTTTGCCGCTATTGACGTATTCAAAGTCGATACTGCATTTTCAAGGTTTGTCTGTACTTCGTTTATCTTAGCGTTCAACTCACTTTTCGCTTCCTCGATTTTCTTTTCAAGAGCGGCAACGGCAGCGGCAAGTTCGCCGTCCGTCGCGTAAGTATCGCCAAGACTGTCTATCGTATTTTGTGCGGTTTCCAGCGACGCGGAAAGAGCGGTTATGCTGCCCGACATAGATAAATTTTCGCTTTTCAATGCATCTATACCGCTTGTAAGAGCGGCGTTTGCGTTTTTCAATTCCCGTATTTGCGCAGTGAGCGTTTCGCTGTTCGGCACCCAGTAGGCGTAAAGAGTGATTTTTTCTTCGTTTTTATCCCAATTGTTCGCGTAAACGACATTCAGATTTCCGTCGAAAATCTGTTCGCCGCCGCCTTCTCTTTCGGTGTAATATCCTCCGAACGTATAACCGTCTTTTACCGGGGTAACGCGCCCGCTCGAAGAGAGTGCGTCGCCGTAATTTATAGCAAAAGAATCGCGGACGGTTTCATCCCAAACCAATTCGATATTAGTTACGGTTGCTTTCCACACTGCGTAAAGGGTAATTTCGCCGCCGTCTTCGGAGCAAAGATTTAAAACGGTTTCACAGTCGCTATACGTCGCATTGCCGTTTGCGTTCAACGCCCAGCCCGTAAAGGTATGCCCTTCTTTCGTAAAGGCGTTTTTCTTCAATACGCTTTCCTCGTCGAAAGTGAACGTATCCGCAGCCATCGAGCCGAAGCCGCCCAAAGAGTTATATTTAACGGTATACGTATTCGCTTTCCAGACGGCGTAGAGAACCAAGTCTTTGTCCTCAAGGGTGACGGTTTCGCCGCCGACGAATTCCGCCGCCGAGGAGGTTTGCTTTTTAGTCCATCCGAGGAAGGTATATCCGTGTCGCAAGGGCGAATCGGAAGAAACGATTGCCGAAGTATTTGCCTGATAAATATTTGCGTCTACGGGTGCGCCGCTACCGCCGTTTGCGTTGTAAACAACGGAGAAATGCGAGCCGTCGCCGGCAACGACCAAAACTGCAGTCGCGCCGTCTACAATAAATGAATATTTGCCCGTCTCGCTCGCCGTAAGAAGTTCGCCGTCGGCATAAACCTTCACGTTGCCTCCCGTAACGGTGAAAATCGCGACGTCACCGAACTTGTAACTATCGTTCAACCCGACAACAGAGTACCCGTCGGCAACGGTAGCCGTAACCGGATACGTTCTCTTTTGCCAGACGGCGTAAAGCACGGTGTCGGTATCGGGCATAGTAAACATTTCTCCTGCACAGTATGTAACCGTGCCGTCCTCACCGATTTTCCAGCCCGTAAATTCGTGTCCTTCGAGCTGCGGCGACAAATCCGCTACAGTTACTTTCGCTCCCGCCGCAGGGTAGGTTACTGCAACGGCAGAATTAAACAAACCGCCGTTAGCGTTATATGTAAGAGACGGATTGTGTTTCCACACGGCGTAGAGCGTTACGGGCGAATTCCCTATCGTAAACTCGCCGTCAGGCAAATATTCTGCTCTTTCCGCACTCGCGTCCGTAGCCCAGCCGACGAAAGTGTGATTTTGTCTTACGGGAACGCCTGCGCCAAGAAGAACGGTTTCGTCCTCATGAGCCAATGCGGTTGCGGGCGCGCCCATACCGCCGTTAGCGTCGAAATAGATCGGATAAACGTTCTTTTCCTCCCAAGCGGCGCGAAGAATTACCGTTTTGCCGTTTTCTTCCGCAAATCCGCCCGTGTAGACGGTATCGGCTTTGTACATTGCCCACGTCTGATCGGAATACAAATTCCAGCCGACAAAATTGTAGTTTTTGCGCGTTAGTCCCAAAGCCTCTGCGGACGGCAACGTTATCTCGGCGCCGTAAACCACATTTTCCGTCTTTTTTATAAACGTATCGCCGTCGTAAAACGCTATGGTATAGGAAACAGGGGTCCACTTCGCAAAAAGGGTAAGGTTTCCGTCAACCGTGTATTTATCCATTTCAGCCGTTCCGTCTGCTTTATAATACCGCGTTCCGCCTCCGTTTTCCGCCGTATAAAACCCGCCGAAAACATATCCCGCGCGCATGGGTAAGCTTACCGTCGGCAAACCGCTGTCAAACGTTGCCTCTACGGGCGAAACGTTGCTGCCGCCCGCCGTGCCGAACGTAACTGTATATTTATTCGCTTGCCATACGGCGTAGAGGTTATACGTTCCGTTTGCGGTCGAAGTAAGGTTCTTTACCGTATCTTCGTCGCCGTATAAGACGGCGCCGTTTGCGGATGTCGCCCAACCCTTGAACGTCCACCCGACAAGCGAATATCCGTTTGCGGTAAGAGATTTCGCAACATTGTAAGTGTGAGTAGATTTTGCCGTCGAACCGGCAATGCTTGCGCTTGCTCTGCCCGGTTTGTTTGCATTGTAAGTTATCGTATATGTGTTTGTCGTCCACTTTGCGTATAACGTCGTGTTCGCGGCAATGTTCCAATTTTTTGCGTTCGCGCCGCTTGCGGTATAATATTGCGTGCCGCCGCCGTTTTTTGCCGTATAATAACCGCCGAACGTATAACCCGTGCGAACGGGGACTGTTATCGCGGGCATTGCGCCGTTAAAAGTCGCCGCCACGGAAGTACTGCCGCCCGTACCGTTTTGCTTGTCGAAAGTAACGGTATAAGTCTTTGCCGTCCACTTTGCGTATAACGTCGTGTTCGCGGCAATGTTCCAGTTTTTTGCGCTCGCGCCGCTTGACGTGTAATACTGCACGCCGCCGCCGTTTTTTGCCGTATAATAACCGCCGAACGTATAACCCGTGCGGGTCGGGACTGTTATCGCGGGCATTACGCTATTAAAAGTCACTGCTGCGGAAGTGCTGCCTCCCGTACCGTTTTGCTTGTCGAAGGCGGCGGTATACTTATTGGCAGACCATGTGGCTTGCAGCGAAATAACGTTTGTATAATCGGTTGCGCCCAAAGTCAGATTTTTTACGGCAGTGCCGCCGTTTACTTTCCAGCCGTTAAACGTATACCCTGTTTTTACGGGGTCGGCTATCGCCGTATTCGTCCCGTAAACGTGCGCTGTCGGCATCGGCGAAAGAGTTGCGCCTTCCATGCCGGAATAGTTGATGTTATAAGATTTTGCGTTCCATATTACCGTAAGACCGTTATTCGCCCCGCTTACGGAATACAACCGATTTGCCTTATTGTAAATATTCCCGTTATTATCTTTCCATCCGCCGTACGTATATCCCGTGCGGACAGGAACGTTTGCCGATCCGATGTTCAGATCGATAGCGGCGTTATCGGCGTTGTATATATCGTTCGGGGAGCCGTTTGCAGTGTTGTCCGCAAAATAACCGCCGTATAAATA
>USKH01000069.1 GCA_900555125.1 uncultured Clostridium sp. | reverse complement strand
AAGCGCATTATACGGACAGAAAATCGGTGCGAAGAAAGATTTTAATCGAAACGATGTCGCCGTATTTCAAGGACAGAGAAAGCGCGGAATATTACGTTGACGCGGGGATAGCGAGAAAGCAGAAAAATCTGATAGCGCGGCGGATACGAATGGTACGAAAAGCAAATTTAGCCGACTTCAATTACTTCGTAACGTTTACATACGACAGCGCGCTGCATACGGAAGAAACGTTCCGGAAGAAACTGAAAAACGCGCTTGCCTTGTTTTCGCATCGGAAAGGTTGGAAATATATCGGCGTGTGGGAACGTTCACCCGAAAAGAAGCGATTGCATTTTCACGGACTGTTCTATGTTCCGCCCGGCGCAATGGTCGGCGAACTTGTGGAAGTGAAGGACTATTCGCCCGTCAAAGAGAAAGTGCAAACGACTTATCAGAATACGTATTTCAATGAAAGATTCGGCAGATCGGACTTCAAGGAAGTAAACGAACACGTTTTAAGCGAAGCCGTTCGTTATATTATGAAATATCTCGAAAAAGACGGCGGCAAAATCGTTTATTCAAGAGGTTTGCCGCAATATTTCATATCCGATATTATGGACGATGACGTTGCCTGCACCATAGGGCAAGAGGATAAGAAACTGTTGCTCTTTGACAACTTCAACTGTTGGGACGAAGGTTGCCTTGTGGGGCAAGTAAGCAAAGAAGTGATAGACCAGATGCCGAAAGCAAATTAAATGGCGCACACGCCACATAATAGCCTTAAATGAAATGCGCGCGGACGGAGAAAAAGGCGAAAGATCGCCAAGCGGTTTAGCGGCGACTTCGCCTTCCGTCCGCGCTTTCATTTATCTATACGGGCGATTGCGTTTGATTTGGCGGCAGTTTTTGCGGCGGTCAATTAGCAAGCCGAAGTTCAGTCAAATTCGGTTTAATCGGTCGGTTTTGGTCTGTGCGTGGGCTTGTCTGCGGCGAGGCGAAGCCGAGCCGCTCTCGTATCAAGACAAGCCCACGCACTGGTGCCAAATTTCAATTTAACAATCAAAAAATCTAAAAATTTATAATCCAAGGAGAGTGATATATGACATACAAAAACTGGCTCAATGAGTGGCTAATCCATTACATAAAGCCAAGCGCAAAAGAACGCACTTATATCCGTTATGAGCAACTAATACGAACCCACATTGCCCCGAAAATCGGCGATACGGACGTAAACGACCTTACGCCTATCGTTTTGCAATCGTTTGTGACTGACCTTTTATCAAGCGGAAACGATAAAACCGGTAAGGGCTTATCCGCAAATACGGTAAATGCAATTATATCGGTATTGCAAAATTCGTTGCGAACGGCACACCTGCTCGGATATGCCAAAGATTACACGGCAAATATGATTAAACGCCCGAAACTAAAAGAGCGCAAAATCGAGTGTTTTACGCTTGCCGAGCAAAAGAAAATAGAATCGGCTGCACTTAATAGCAAAAAGACAAAAATGTTCGGTATCGTTTTGTGCCTTTATACGGGCTTGCGTGTAGGCGAATTGATTGCTCTGCAATGGAAAGATATAGACCTACAAAAAGGTTTGTTGACCGTTTCTCGCTCCTGCCACGATACAAGCGGCGGAATAGTGTTTGACGAGCCGAAAACCGCCACTTCGCGTAGGGTGATACCACTCCCGAAGCAACTTTTGCCGAAACTAAAAAGCATAAAGAAAAGCAGTAATTCGGACTTCGTAGTATCTATGGGCGGCAACGCTATTTCTGTGCGTTCCTACCAACGAAGTTTTGAATTGCTGCTTAAAAAACTGAATATTGTTCACCGCGGTTTTCATTCCTTGCGTCATACCTTTGCAACTCGCGCCTTAGAATGCGGAATGGACGTAAAAACGCTGTCCGAAATACTCGGTCACAAGAACCCGACGGTCACTCTGAATCGCTATGCTCATTCGCTTTTAGAACACAAAGCCGCTATGATGAATCGCCTTGGAAAACTGCTGTGAAATGTACATAAAATATTCTAATTGATGTATTTAATTGTACTATAAAAGTTCGAGAAAGTCAACATTTGTACGGTTTATTGAAGAGAAAAGAGACATTTTTTTCATCAACGACACTATTTGATGTACTTTTTCAGATTATTTGTTCACTGAATAGAATATTCGATGAACAAACATAACCGTGTTTTGCACACCGATTATTCAGAAAAATATGTGTAAAATGTATTGCCGAGGGTTAAGGTTCACAACGATATATTCTCAAAAAAGCAGGAGGTCTTTTATGAAAAAGAACAGTTTCATCATTTTTTTATGCGTTATAATGATAATTGCAACGTGTTTTGCTATTACCGGATGCGGAAAAACAGATAATCCGTCTTCCGGCATAGAAACGCCGGTAACTCCCGATCCACCTGAGCCGACCCCTGTTGATCCTACTCCTTCCGAGCCTGTTGATCCGCCTGTTCCTGCTATTCCGACGGAAAAGGTTGCAAAATTATTGTCCGACATGGGAACAAATTATACTTACAGCTTCAGCAGCGGAAATACAGACGTCAATTATTATTTTGACGGCGATAAAGTTCAGATCAAAAATAATATAAAAAGAATATCCGACTATCATTATGTCGACGGAGAGAAAGCGTACGATCTGATATACGATAAAGAAACTTCTAAATGGGGACGATACGACGCGACTGGTTTTGACGTAAACTGTCTTATTATGGATTCTTTGAGAAATGCCAAGTGGACTGCTTATAATGAGATCCAGAACTATTTTGTAGGCATATTCGAGGAAAAGGAGATGACGTTGTATCTTGACGACGAAGGCGGTACGCTTGTGGGCGACGACTATTACGGTTGTATTTCCCGGATCGGTGAAACCCTCGTTACGCTTCCCGAATCCGAAAAAATTTATAATGCCGATCCTACGATAGAACCGGCAGATCCTTCCGATCCTGCCGAAAGCTCAGCGTTCTACACGATAGACACAAACGGGAATTACGTATTCGATATCGCCACCATTCAAAAAGTGTTTATGGAAAAAACGCAAAACGGCAATACGCTGATTGACCAAGTGTATAAAAACTGTACTATTTTCAATGACAGAATCGTTGAAAATGTGGTATTTGTCAATCCTACGGCGGAGCGTTTCCAAATCGGTCTTTTGATGCATTTTGATCCGGAAATTCACGAAAACGTAGATACAACGACGTGCTTGTCGGTTATCAATGACCAAAACGAAATGTGGAAAAATTTTGTTTCCGACCCGAACAACAACACCGTTTCCAAATTGAAAGAATTTTTACTTACGACTTCAAAGCAATCTTCAAAAAAACCGTTTAGGTTTGATTCAAAGCTCAATCAGGTAAAAGTGGAATACACGACAATCGACGCCGATTACGAAACCAAGCATAAAGAGGAATTTGAAAAACTGACGGCTATTATTTTTGAAACTATTGCAACCAAAGGCTGTAAGGATACCGCGGTATCGGACTATCGGGACAAAATGGCAGAATTTAACAATGCAAAAGTTTTGTTCGGCATAAAAATCCCTGTAAAAGATACGGTGGCAGGTTTATCATTAGGCTATAAAAAAAGCTGGAAGCAATATTATGTCTTGGAAATTGACGGTAAAATTGAATTTGTGGATATAGATATTGCGTCTTCAGTTACAAACAATGTCGAAAATGAAAAAGTAAACATTTATAACAAAAACTACAGATGGTTTTTAGTATATGCGGTTCAACGGACAGAATTAGCCACCGGGAACGAGCTTTTATATAAGTCGGATACAAAATCGCAAGAAAACTCTCGGCAACAAAAACAAGTCGTACCGTATAAACAAAAGGAATATATTAAAGAAAATTTAGGTTAAATCTATAACGCTCTTTCCGCTGTTCGGGCAAAAACCTTTCGGCGTGTATATAAAACGATAATTTTGATGAGAGGTTAATATGAAAAAAATTAAACAAAAGTCAAAAGCAAAGAAGGTGTCGTTTATTTTAGGCTTGCCGTTCACCCTGCTTGCGCTTGCCGGCGGCGTAGTACTTGTTATCAACGGGTGCGTGTCTTTAAGCGCAAACTATACCACCGAGGGTATAGCAATGCTTGTCGGCGGTACTTGTATGGCGATACTCGGCATTTTGCATTTGTGCTCGGGCGTTTTTATGACGATATGCGGGATTATCTGGGCTCTTGCAATGGCGGTCGCATTCGTAGTTCTTATTCCCGAAGCAGACGGAACAACTAATAGTAAGTTGGGATTTTTATTTCTCTTGCTAACGTTTACTATAGGAATCCTTGAACTAATCGGCGGTATAATATCTATTCGTAACACAAAAAAATTGCGGAAAGCCTCACCGTGGATAGGAAAACACAAAAAGCCGATTGATTTTTTGAAAGACGGGCTTGCGACAAGCGAAACGATAATCGAAGCGGCTTACTCCAAGGCGTTTTACGACAAAAACAACCTTAACGTTTTTAAGGCGGTTTTCCCCGACGCAACCGTTTTGTACCATCAACAAGCAGTTTTGCGCATTGAAAACAGATTGTTCGTCGCCGGCAACGATTTGAGCGGAAACGCCGACCCCGAACTTACGTTCTTTTTCGAAGTAGTGGCGGAAAACGGCGGCGAAAAGCTCGTTCCCATGTTCAGCGGCACAGAAGAACATTCCCTTTTAACAGACAAATATTACAAACTTATCGGCTATGTTACGCCCGATACTGCACAAAGCGGAGCAAGCAGTACAACCGCAAGCTCGGCAGATACAAGCACTCATATCCTTACGCAAGACAGAATACCTCAAAAGGCAAGAAAAGTTATTATGATAATAATTTTTGCGTTATATGCAGCTACGCTTGTATTAGGTATTTTGACGGCGACCACGGGAATGCTTGACAGTGCGCTGTCTTCGACGGTTAAAGGCGCAACGGAAGAAGTCGGCAGAGCGTACGGCATAATTATGGGATTAGTTTGGGTTACGGCTTTGCCGTCAGCCGGGTATTACATAGCATTTGTTTCGCCTATAAAAACAAATAAGCGCGGAAAATTCTTTATTGCGGCAGGTTCGGCTGTATTAAGCATAATTCTCGATATAGTTTTCTTTGTCGTTACCAAAAACTATCGCCCGTTACTCGATTCCAACGATAAGTGGTTTATCCCGTTTACCATTATTGCGGGAAGCGTTTGCTCGTTCGTATGCTTCCTGTTGACCATTCTGAGAACAGACGCTTTAGCATTAAAAGAAATCGGTGGAAAATCGCTTAAAGAGTCAAACGGTTTGTTTGAAGTTATTCGTGCGACAATCGTCGGAATATTCAATTTTTTATTGAAAGCTGCTGCTCTCATCCTGCGCTTTAAGGACGTATTTACTACCGTTTATGCGCTTATAGCGGCACTTTTGTTCACGTTGCTACTGCCTTTCACTACGTTTATAGTGTCGTTTATAATTATCGCTCTCGTGCTATGCACGCTTGTCCTCTTGTTCTCCGGCTTTCTTCATTTTGCTTACGAAAATCCGAGTGTCGGCTACGATGAAACTGGCAAGCAAATGTATTCCGTATACGAAAACGGCTCGGAAAGAATTTTGACTTACAATTCTTACGACACATTCCGCTCGAGAGACGTTTACATTGACGATATCGGCAATTACTGGCACACAAACGATAACGGCGAAACATTTTATAAAGACTAATAGTTCTTAAAAATGAAAACAAGGATTTATTACAAGTTGTAAAACTTACAATTTGCGATAAATCCTTGTTTTTTTAATAGTTAGCAAAACATAGCCTTAAAGTAAGCGCAATTATGGCTGCATTATGCATTGCAACTTATTTCGTGTATATACATGACTCAATTTATTTTTTATCCGTAAATAGCCGTGTATCTTTTGCGCATCTTGATAAAGTATTCATACACCGTAGCTTGTGCGCGAGATAAAACCCTGCCGATTTCGGGATAACTCAAACCATTTTGGCGGCATTCCAAAGCAATACGCATATTTTCGGTCAAATTAAGGCTTGAAACAATTTTTTCGTATAAAGTATAGTCCTGTATAACTTCTTCTTTTATTTCGTATGACGGTTCACTTGCGGGCGTTAAAGCGTCAAGGCTTACTATGCGGTAATAGTCACTTGTTTTTCTGTTTATCAACTTCATCATTTTACGGATACAGGCAATTTCTATGGTAATAGGCTTGCCTTTTTTGCTATAACCGATAACTTCGCTAAGGTGTTTTCCGTAATGTTCGCAAAGATACAGTGCTCCTTCTTGGACTAAATCGTAAGAATCGCTGAGCATATAGCCTAATTCGTTTTTGTGCTTAATATCGCCATATAGGTCGGAATACATTTTCTGTGCACGACTTCCCAAATAACCTATCTGGAATCGCAGTTCCATAAATGCAATAAGTTCTGCCATTTCAAGCACGTTGTTTTGTGAGATTTCTTCTTTCATA
>USKH01000068.1 GCA_900555125.1 uncultured Clostridium sp. | reverse complement strand
TATATAATTGTAGCACACGACTTGGCTTTTTGTCAATAAAATATCGGCGAAATGTTAAAAAACCGCCGTCGGAGAAGTACGCCGCGGGAACTTACACGGACGAACGCGGTTTTTTAGGGCGTGTCGAGCAATGTCGTAAGCGTGGTGAGGGAAAACGGTTTCCACCCGCATTATAATGGTAGAAGCTAACTGTGTTCGTTCAGCAAAAAAGACGAGCCTGCGTATATGCGCGAACTCGTCTTTTATATTTTAATATTTTACGCTTTGTGAACGCGTTTTTTTATTGCCTCATACAAAGCAGTCGCTTCCTGCCATATAAGCGGCAACAACGAGCATATTGCGGTTATAAGCCATTCGAAACCGGAAAGATTTGCCGTGTTGAATATCATCTGAAGCGCAGGTATTTCGATTACCGCAAACTGCAGAGCAATTCCCACGAAGAACGCCACAAACATCATGACGTTTCCGCTTCCGAACACGGTAAACGAAGATTTTTCGGTGTTACGCATAGCGAACATGTGGAACAGTTCGCCGAACGCAAGAGTGGTAAACGCCATAGTCTGCGCCTGATGCAGAACATCCGGAGAAGCTTCGGCAATTGCCTTGATTTCCGCAAACGAATAAGCTCCGTTAAGCCAGAACGCCGCAATATAGGCAATAAGCACCGATACTGTAAGAATTGCGCCTCTCACGAGAATACACCTCATACCGCCGTGAGCAAACAGGCTTTCCTTGGGATTTCGCGGTTTTTCGTCAAGCACGTCGCCGGTCGTTTTATCCATACCGAGCGCAATAGCCGGCAAACTATCGGTTATCAGATTTATCCACAGTAAATGAATGGCAATAAGAGGCGCGGGAAGTCCGGCACAAATTATCAAAAACATAGCCAGCACTTCCGCGATATTACTGGAAATAAGGAAGAATATCGTCTTCTTGATATTAGCAAAAATACCTCTGCCTTCTTCCACCGCTTTTTCTATCGAAGCGAAGTTATCGTCGGTAAGCACCATATCGGCGGCACCCTTGGCTACGTCGGTACCCGTGATGCCCATCGCAATACCGATATCGGCGGCTTTAAGGCTGGGCGCGTCGTTTACGCCGTCGCCGGTCATTGCGCAGATATTTCCGTTAGCTTTGAACGCTTTTACTATGCGAACCTTGTTTTCGGGCGAAACGCGGGCAAAAACTCTTGCTGTTTTACATTCTTCGCGCAGTTGATCGTCGGTCATCGCGTCCACTTCGGCACCCGTGCGGCACTGAGTTTTTTCTTCGCAAATTCCAAGCTCTCTCGCAATCGCAAACGCCGTATCTTTGTGGTCGCCCGTAATCATAACCGTCACTATTCCGGCATGCTTGAACTTGGCTACGGCACCCTTGGCTTCGGGACGAGCGGGGTCTACCATTGCGGTTAAGCCGACAAACGTCATTTCGTCTTCGTCGGGCACTTCCGTATTCTTAACGGCAAGAGCCAGAACGCGCAACGCTCTGTCCGAAAACGCCGCGTTGACTTCGTAAATACGCGCAACGTCTTCATCGGTAATTTCCCGCTTTTCTCCGTTTATAAGAATATGCGAACATCTCGACAAAACCGAGTCGATTGCCCCTTTCGTAAAGCCGACCGAACATCCGTTTTCGGAATGCACCGTCGTCATCATTTTGCGTACGCTGTCAAACGGCAGTTCGTTTATACGGGGAGACCGGCTTTCGAGTGCAGCTTTTTTCATTCCGAAGTCGCCTGCGAAATTGACGAGCGCGATTTCCGTCGGGTCGCCGTAAACGCCTTCGTCCACGGTTGCGTTACAGCACAGGCACATGCCTTTTGCAAGCAGATTAAGCTCGGCGTTCTGTTCAGACGCAAAAGAGTCGCGGACAAATATTTTATCGTCGGCATAAGCTTCGACAACAGTCATCTTATTCTGAGTGAGCGTTCCGGTTTTATCCGAGCATACGACAGACACGGCGCCGAGCGTTTCTACCGACGGAAGTTTGCGGACAATTGTGTTTGCTTTTACCATCTTCTGAACGCCGATCGCAAGCACAATGGTAACTACGGCGGGCAATCCTTCCGGAATGGCGGCGACGGCAAGCGAAATTGCCGAAAGAACGGCTTCGACGTAAGCTTCTATCTGCGTCCCTTTGCCGTCAACGAATATCCACACGATATCGGCGACAAGCACGGCTACGACTACCGCAAGCGTAATAAGTCCGAGCGTTTTGGACAGTTTTGCAAGAACCTTCTGAAGCGGGGTAGCTTCCTCTTCTTCGTCGTCCAGGGCGGAAGCTATTTTTCCTATTTCGGTTTCCATTCCTATTCCGACTACCACGCCAAGTCCCCGTCCATAAGTAACGGGAGTGGACATATAAGCGCAGTTGGTCCGGTCGGCAACTCCGACTGCTTCGGAAAAGACCACGGACGCGTCTTTTTCCACCTGAGTGGATTCGCCGGTAAGGCTGGATTCGTCCGTTTTTAAGTTATAGGTTTCGATAAGGCGCAGATCGGCTCCTATCGTGTCGCCCTCTTCCAGAACGACTATATCGCCGTAAACAAGGTCTTCCGACTTGATTTTGCGGCGTTTTCCGTCGCGAATTACCGTAGTTTCGGGACTGGATAGTTTTTTTAGCGCTTCCAACGACGATTGCGCCTTCATTTCCTGCACTGTTCCTATTATTGCGTTTATCACGACGACGCCGAATATTATTATTACATCGGGCCAGTCGCCCACTCCGAAGAAATCAAACGCATTTCCCTCTTTTAGCCAATTTACCGTTTCGTATATCGAAACAGCAACAGTGACGAGAATAGCCGCGAACAACACGAAAATCATCGGGTCGTTGAACTGCGCGAAAAATATTTTATACCACGGGTCTTTCGGCTTTTCGGCAAGTTTATTTTTGCCGTTTTCGGTAAGCCGCTTCTGAGCTTCCTGCTCGGAAAGTCCCTTTTCCGGGTCGGTTCCGAGAAGAGAGCAAAGGCTTTCTTTGGTCAAAGTTTCGACTTTGCTTGGTTTTTGCATTTAATACTACACTCCTTTTGTTTTTCTCGTGCGCATTTAAGAGTTTTGACGTCAAAAAGCCCTCGCACACATATGCGAGGGCAAAAAATTCAAAATATGTATGACCTTCGCATAGCAAAAAATTGTTATGCTCAAGTCTCGCATTTTAAAGCAAGCCAGGGTCAGCCGCAAGCGGGCTAAGACGGGATTGTTGACTTGCTACGCAACCAATTTGCGCACGCTACTCCCTTAAGACCGACGATGTTTCGTCTACGAATAAATGATAACACTAAAAACGTTTATTGTCAAGCGTTTTTTGTCTGCACGGGACAAATTACAGCTTCTTCGCAACAAACGCCGCAAATCCGTATGGTGCGATTTCCGATAAACTTACTAAATTGCCGCAAAGTTTGCCGTCGCAATTTATAAATTCGATCTTATCGTAATTTTCGCCGAGTTCGACGACGGGCTGAAATATCGGGTCGGCGCAGAAGTTCCAAAGTCCGACCGCCAGAGTTTTTTCGTCCGCTTTGCACTGCATATACAAATGCGGATTGCCGTACGAATACGCGGGCAGATTTTTTCCTAAAAAAACAAGCACCGTTATTTGAAACGATGCTTTGTTATGGTCGGAGTAGCGAGACTTGAACTCACGACCTCTTGCCCCCCAGACAAGCGCGCTACCAACTGCGCTATACCCCGATACAAAATATTGGTGCGAGTGACAGGACTTGAACCTGCACATGAGTAATCATATAAGTACCTGAAACTTACGCGTCTGCCAATTCCGCCACACTCGCACGGTGCCGATAGATGACTCACTCAAGCACAGCGCTAATTATAACTCATTTTTTGCGCGATGTCAAGCGTAAAAAGGGAAAATGACGAAAATTTTTTATTAACATTTTCGTTTTTCGGAAAATTAAAAGCCCCCGGCAAATTATCTTTACCGGGGAGCAAGGTATCGTTATCCGATTATCTTACAACTTTTTTAAGATGGAACACCGTGGTTGTAAAATCTCCGCGGGGATAGGACGGAACAAGTCCGGCATTCATTATCGTGGATCCGAGAAGAACGGCGTTCATCTCCTCAACGAAATATTCGGCGTGCGGATCAAGCCCCTTGGGATAAACTCTTTTAACCGAATAGTTGGGCGTATAAAGGCGACGATAGCAAGTAATCACGCTTTCGGACTTATCTTTTGCGGTAAGTTCCTCGGTGAAGAAATTGCTTTCGTAAGGATTGTCAAGGCGGTACAAGTCACCGTGAAGCACGAGATTTTGCATTCTCTTATAGTCCTCCACCTGTCCCTTTACAAGCGAAAGATCCTCTTCGGTAATCTGCGTGGTGTCAAGCTCGTATCCTGTAGCTCCGAGATGAGCGATGTCCGCACGAGTCATAAACGAAGTGTTTCTGCCGGTCGCATGGTTGGGGCATATGGAAACATGGCAGGACATAAGCGACAACGGATAGCAAAGGCCGGTGCCGTATTGAATTTTTGTACGCTCGTTTGCGTCGGTGTCGTCGCTGGTCCATATCTGCGGAAAATAATAGCCCATTGCCGGATCGAATCTGCCGCCGCCGGATGAACAACCCTCGAAGAAAATATCGGGATTGCCGTTTATTATGCGCTCGCAAATTTCGTACACTCCGAGAATATAGCGGTGCATGATTTCCTTCTGTCGGTCGCAGGGCAGTCCGTCCGAGAAAATTTCCGTAATGTTACGGTTCATGTCCCATTTTACATAGTCTATTTCATATGCGCCGAGTATTGCGTTTACGCTGTCGACCACATAATCGCGAACTTCCTGTTTCGTAAGATCAAAGACAAGCTGATCACGGGAAGGCGCGGCGTTGCGATACGGAATTTTGATTGCCCAGTCCGGATGAGCGCGGAAAACGTCGGAGTCCTCGTTTACCATTTCGGGCTCGAACCACAAACCGAATTTCATTCCGGATTCGTGCACATAATCTATAAGCGTTTTAAGGCTGCCTTTAAGCTTTTTCTCGTTGACCCACCAGTCGCCAAGTCCTTTGCGATCGTTGCTTCTTTCGCCGAACCAGCCGTCGTCAAGCACGAACATATCTATGCCGGTACCTTTGACTTTATCGATAATAGCTTCGAGCTTGGGTATGTCGAAATTGAAATAGGTTGCCTCCCAATTGTTGATGACTATCGGGCGAATGCTGTCGACGTAGCGTTTGTTTATCAGATATTGCCGGTACAAATCATGGAAAGTGCGGCTCATTTGTCCCAGTCCGCCGTCCGAATATACAAGAACGGCTTCCGGGGTGCAGAAAGTTTCGCCCTCTTCGAGTTTCCATGAAAAGTCGAAATCGTTTATTCCGCCGTTTACTCGGATCATGTCGTAAGGCGTCTGCTCGCAGTTGAGTCTGAAGCTTCCGCTGTAAACAAGATTGAAGCCGTAAACCTCGCCGTTTTCTTCGCCGGCGTTGTCCTTCATAAGAGCCATAAAGCACGACGAATGCAAGGAAGTTGCGCCTCGTTTGCTGTCAACCGATATAACGCCGTGCATAACCGGCGTGATTTCGGGTTCGCGCTCACGGTAGTGCGCCCCGTGCTGGGTAAGCACTTTATAGTTCCCGGCGGGAAGATCGACGCTGAAGCTGTACGCTCTGTCAAGCACAAGCGTTCCCTTTCCCTCGTTTACTATTTCCGCCCTTCTTGCAATAACGTCGAGTTGTTCGTAAACCGAATAGAATAAATTAACTTTAACTCCGCTTACTTCGTCTTTCAACGTTATTTTTAGCGTTTCTCCGCCGGCATAAAGCGACGGCATGCCCGGAATTCCGGGTTTATCGCTCAAAATTTCGTATCCGATAAATTTACCCTCGAACACGCGGGAACCGTCCTTACTTACCGGAATAAACGCGCATTCGCGGTAATCGCCTTTGCCGTAAGAGGGATATTCGTTGGTCATAACATTAGGCGAATATTTTCTTTCGGGCGCGCCGTATACAACTACTTCGCTTCCTCTGTCGTGCAGAACTTCGAGATAATTTACGTCGTCGCGACCTATTTTTTTACCATAATACATGTTGCTTACAAAACCGAACTGCGATACTTTCATAACATAGCTCGTGTTTTTGCTTTCGAGATAAAACATTCCTCGTTTTTCGTCAAAGATGATTGCCATTACGTTTTCTCCGTTTGTAAATATTAACTGCGATCGGCTCGCTCTCAGTATTATATCATAAAGAAAAAAACTTTTCAATAGTTTTTCAAAAACAACGAATATTTTTTTTGTCCGTCGGGCATTATATAATTGCAAGGCTGAACCGCGTTCTTCCTTGCTAAGTAAGGAAGAGTTCGGTTTCTTCGCCGACGCAAAAGTCTTTCTCTACCATCGTCGCACAAGACGAAAAGACAAAGCGGAATAACGACAATTGTTACTGCTTATCGATAAAATACGTCGCATTCGTTTTTCGGAAGGCGATAACGATTAAGCATAAAAGCTTAAAGAACGTTTTTGCCAAAAAAATCC
>USKH01000067.1 GCA_900555125.1 uncultured Clostridium sp. | reverse complement strand
TTTTCGCCGCGGGCAAGCAAGTGTTTTACGACGACTCCGTAAAACGCCTGTTAAAGCAGGATGAAGAAGGCAAAACCGCGATAACCGCCATGGTCAAAGACGGCGGATTCAAAAACGTCCGCATAGTGTTTGACGAAACCGGAGGTCTTTACGAGTATTCGTGCGACTGCGGCGAGAGTTCACACGAGAACGGACCGTGTAAGCACATTATAGGAACCGCTCTTTCGTACGAGGAAAAACATCCCTCGGAAGAAAAGGACGCTTCGGTCCCCGAAAAGAAGTCGGACGCGGACGTCGGAAACCTCGTGTATGCGTACAACAAAAAACGCCGCAAAAACGTGGGCGGCGACGAGGTTTACAAAGCCGAACTTACGCCGTACATCACGTTCGGAAAAGTCGGCGAACTAAGCTTTACCGTGGGACACCGCAAGCAATATGTGGTTAAAGACGTAGCCGGCTTTATCGCCGATTTCAACGAGTGCAAGTATCGCAAGTACGGCGTCGCGCTCGAACTTTACCACAACGAGGGCAGTTTTTCGGAACAGTCCAACAAGCTTATTAAGTTTGTGGCAAAGTGCCTTGCCGAAAAGGGACCCGACTATCAGACCAAAACGCCTGCCGTTCTGCCTCTTACAGGAGCGGAACTGGACAAGTTTTTCTCGCTGTACGAGGGTAAACTGGTGGGCAAAACGAGAAGCGAGCATTGGGCGTTTACCACAACCGACGCCGCGCTCCCCATCGCGATAACCGTTTGTCCCGCTTCGGACGGGTATCTCGTTAAAATGAACTGTTTCGACGTTTATTACGTTCACGGGATGGACTACGCCTACGCCGTCATCGGCACGCGCGTGTTCAGAATGAGCGAGGAGCAGTGTTCGATGATATGCGATCTTACCGACGCTCTCAAAGGCGGAAGGGAAATGTTCGTAAGTGCCGACGATATGGTTCAGTTTTACAATTCGGTGCTCAGAAAAGCAGCCGCATACCTTCCGGTTAACGGCGACAACGTAAATCTCGAACAGTTTACCGTACCCACGCTCGGGTGCAAAATATACTTAAAGTGCGAGGATAAGTGCGTTTTTGCAGAAGTCAAGGCTTGTTACGGCGACGAAGAATTCGATATACTGAACGACGGATTTGTTACCGGGCACCTTCGCGACTGGGATAGCGAGGACGATATCCGCACGCTTCTTATCAAATATTTTCCGCAATACCCCGAACTCGTGCTGGCGGAAGAGAGCGATATTTTCGAGTTTCTGAAGCGCGGCGTGCGCGAACTTGCTTCTTATGCCGAAATTTTTATGAGCGAAAGCATGAGCAAATATCGTATGCGCCCCGTCGGAAAAGTGCGCGTGGGAGTGCGCCTGCACAGCGATATTCTGTCGGTGGCACCCGTCGCCGAAGGTCTTTCCGGCGAAGAAATGAAAAAAATTCTCGACGCGTATAAAAGCAAGCAACGCTATGTGTTGCTGGGCGGCGGCTTTGTCGATCTCGACGATCGTTCGCTCGAAGTCATAAGCGAAGTGCTGGAAGACGCATCTTCTTCGGACGACGGCAATTTTACTCTGCCGTCCTATTATGCTTCGCTTATCGGCGAAGAATTTAAAGAAAACGGCATAGAATGCGATATGAGCGACGGCTTTGAAAAGCTTATCCGCGACTTGTCCGATTCCAACGACGACGTAAGCACGTTGCCCTCTTCTCTCGGCGGAATACTGCGCGAATACCAGAAAGTGGGTTACAACTGGCTCCGGAAATTGTCGGATAACAATTTCGGCGGAATACTTGCCGACGATATGGGATTGGGCAAAACGTTGCAGATCATCGCGCTTTTAAGCCGACAAAAATGCACGGCGATAATAATCTGTCCCACCACGCTTCTTCTCAACTGGCAGGAAGAAGTCAAAAAATTTGCGCCCGAGCTTAAAACGCTTATCGTCATGGGTTCGCAGGCGGAGAGAAAGGCACTTATCGACAAGCGCGACGAATACGATATCGTAATCACTTCTTACGATTTAATTCGCCGCGACGTCGAACTGTATTCTTCGGCTACTTTCGATTATGCCGTTGCCGACGAAGCGCAGAACATCAAAAATCCCGAAACCAAAAACGCCCAAGCGGTAAAAAGCCTTAAAGCGCATCATAAATTCGCCCTCACCGGCACTCCGGTGGAAAATCATCTGGGCGAGCTGTGGTCTATTTTCGACTTCGTTATGCCCGGATTTTTAGGTACGTATTCGCAATTCCGCACCGAATACGAGGAAGGAATAGTTGCCGGCGACGAGGACGCTGCCGACAAGTTCAAAAAACTCATTATGCCGTTTGTCCTGCGCCGCCTTAAAACCGACGTGCTTAAAGAACTGCCGCCCAAAGTGGAAAGCAAGCTTACCGTACTTCTGGAAGGCGAACAAAAATCGCTGTACACAGCCAATATGCAGGGAATCAGACATTCGCTGTCGGTTACCGACAACCCCAACCGGGTGGAAGTACTCAGCATGATAACGCGCCTGAGACAACTGTGCTGCCATCCCGCGCTCGTTTATCCCGATTACAACGGAAATTCGGCAAAACTGGAAAGCTGTATGGAGCTTATCTCGTCGGCGGTGGAAGGCGGACACAAAGTGCTTTTGTTCTCGCAGTTTACGTCCATGCTGGACATAATCAAAAACCGCCTTGCCGAAAACAACATTTCTTTCTATCTGCTCACCGGCGAAAACCCCAAAGCCGAACGACTCGAACTGGTCAAAAAATTCAATGTGGACGACACCAACGTATTTCTTATTTCGCTTAAAGCCGGCGGTACGGGGCTTAATCTTACCGGCGCGGACATTGTAATTCACTACGACCCGTGGTGGAACGAGTCGGTCATGAATCAGGCAACCGACCGCGCATACCGCATAGGACAGAACAAGTCGGTACACGTCTACAAACTTGTCCTCGGAGGAACGCTGGAAGAGAGCATTTACGACTTACAACAGAGAAAAAGCGCGCTCTCCGGCATGGTAGTAGGACAGGAAAACAACCTTAAAGACATCATAAAACTCATTAAAGAAGAATAACTTTTTTGCCGCGGCGCATAATAGGTTGCGTGCAAAAAACAGTCGAAAAACAGAATAACGTCGCACCGAAAGCCAAAAAATTTTGGCTTAAAGCGGCGTTTTTCTTTGCCGTTTTGCCCGTTTATCCGATAAGGATTATAAGAAAAATAATAATAAAGCGGCGAAACAAAGGCATAAACATATCCGGATTTGTAAAAATAGGCGGAGTAAAACAGTATTTGCGGATACGAGGCAAAGACCTTGCCCGTCCGCTTATAATATTTCTGCACGGCGGTCCCGCTCTGCCCGTCCGCGGGATGGACGAAGCGTTTATGAGCCGGCTGGAGGGCAAGTTTGTGTGCGTGCAGTGGGATCAGCGAGGCAGCGGCAGAAGCCAAGGCACGGGAGAGGATTTGCAAACTCTTCTTTGCGACCTCGACGAGGTGGTGAGCTTTGCGCTGAAACTTACCGGTAATCAAAAAGCCCTGATAGTCGGGCATTGCTGGGGCAGCGTGACAGGGCTCGAATATGCCGCTCTCCATCCCGAAAAGACAGCGGGATATATAGGAATATGTCAGTTTGTTTCGGGCAGGCGGTCGTATTCGCGCATAAAGAAAATCGCCGTCAAAGCCGCCGCGACAAAGGGAAATTTTTGCGACGCAGCCCAAATAAGCAAACGATTTTCGGGGCTGTTGTCGGCGCGCGACACAAGCGAAATGAGCATAGACGACTGGACGAAAATTCATTCTCTGTACGAGAAATATTGCGGATACGGCGGCAGGAAAAACAATTTCTCGCTGATTTTCGGAGCATTATGCTCGCCCGATTTTTCTTTTGATGATTTTTGCTATCTGTTGTCGTGGGCGAACGTAAAGGGCAGCATGAAAACGCATCGTAAAATAATGGACGAGTGCATTTACAAAGTCGATTTTCTTGCTCATCCGCCAAAACTGCGCGTTCCCGTAAGGTTTATCGAAGCCGGGCGCGACGCCGTAACCGACAGCGGACTTGCGCTCGAACTGCTGGGCGAAATTTACGCAACCGATAAACGTGCGTATCTCGTAAAAAAGGCGGGGCACAACGTGATTTTCGATAAGCCGGGGCAGCTTGCGGAGCTTATTGCCGCCGCCGTAGAAGAGTAACGATAAAGTGAAACTTTATCCGGTCGAAAGTTACGAAAACTCTGTTTTAAGAGCGAAAACGTTATGTTTAACATAATTTTCATTGTTTAGTATGGGGAAACGACATAAAATTGCTTGTTAAAGTCGAACGTTTTTGTTATAATATTCGACAGGGAGATTTATACGCTCTCGGAGGTGCTAATTGAAAAGCAAAAACAAAATCTGGATATATATGGCGCTTGCACTGGTAGTTATACTCGCGGCAGGGCTGATTTTTAGAATGTCCACAAGTGCGGCGAAAGGTTCTCGCAGTCACTTTATCGAAAAAATAGAAGCCGGCGAAGTTTCCGACGTCAAGATAAGCGGCGATACCACCGAGTATTATGTAACAACCGAGCCGGGGGCTTTCGGCGCAAAAGGAAAATGGTATAAGGTTACCGTTTACTACAATACGCAGGATTTTTATATCGAAGGTTCGACCACTCCGGTAGGAGTAACCGCGTTTGTCGTCGCAAATAAGTACAAGGCAGAAGACGGAACACAACAGGCTATAAACGTTGTTCAGGTTGACAGAAACTCGGGCAATATATGGCAGTTTGTTATATACGGTTTGCTTGTCGTGATAGCGATTATTTTCATGATAGTCATGTTCCGCAGAATGAGCGACGTGGGCGGCGGAAAGAGCGCAATGAGCTTCGGAAAGTCGCGCGCCAATATGCAGGGAAACGTAAAGGTTCGTTTTTCCGACGTTGCGGGAGCCGAAGAAGAAAAGGAAGAGCTTAAAGAAATAGTCGAATTTCTGAAACATCCCAAAAAATACACCGAAGTGGGTGCGAAAATTCCGCGCGGCGTACTTCTCGTAGGCCCGCCCGGAACAGGTAAAACGTTGTTCGCAAAAGCGGTAGCAGGCGAAGCCAACGTTCCGTTTTTTTCCATTTCCGGTTCCGATTTTGTGGAAATGTATGTAGGCGTGGGCGCAAGCCGCGTTCGCGATTTGTTTGAAACGGCAAAGAAAAACATGCCGTGTATTATATTTATCGACGAAATAGACGCCGTGGGCCGTCAGAGAGGCGCAGGTCTGGGCGGCGGCAACGACGAGCGCGAACAAACGCTCAATCAGCTTCTGGTGCAGATGGACGGATTTGCCACCAACGACGGCATTATCGTCATGGCAGCCACCAACCGTTCGGACATTCTCGACCCGGCTCTTATGAGACCGGGCAGATTTGATCGTCAGGTGTACGTCAATCCCCCCGACGTTCGCGGAAGAGAAGCTATTTTCCGCGTTCACGCAAGAAACAAGCCTATTGCTTCCGACGTCGATTTTAAGGTGCTTGCCCGTATTACCGCAGGCTTTACGGGAGCGGATATAGCCAATGTTCTCAACGAAGCGGCTATTATCTGCGCGCGCGACAACCGCACTAAAATCAACATGGAAGATATAGACGAAGCTATAAACAAGGTGGGAATGGGTCCCGCCAAAAAGTCGCGTCTGGTTACGGAATACGACAAACGTATTACCGCTTATCACGAATCCGGTCACGCAATCGTACGTCAGCTTATGCCGTGCGGACGCAGCGTTCATCTTGTTACCATAATTCCGAGAGGCAACGCCGGCGGCTTTACGTTCTATAAGCCCGACACCGATTCGTCGTATATTTCCAAAAAACAGTTCGAAGCGGACATTGCGGCAACCATGGGCGGAAGAGCTGCCGAAGAACTGGTCATCGGCGACGTCACTTACGGCGCAATGGGAGACATTCAGCAGGCAACGCAGGTTGCGAGAAACATGGTTACGCGTTACGGTATGAGCGAATTAGGACCGGTGTGCTACGATTCCTCGCAGGAAGTGTTTATCGGCAGAGATTATCAGCATACCGTAAACTATTCGGAGGAAACGGCTGCCAAAATCGATGAAATCGTTCGAGCTAAACTGGACGAGGGATATATAACGGCTAAAAAACTTCTCGAGGAAAACCGCGACAAGCTGGACGTTATGGTGCGCGTGCTTACCGAGTGCGAAACCATTTATTCCGAGGAAATCGAGCTTATTATGCAGGGCAAGTCCGCCGAGGAAGTCATCGCCGCAGCCAACGCGCATGCCGAAAAAAAGGCAGAAGAGAAAAAAGCCGAATAACCTACTTTTTTGAAAAAAAGTAGGCAAAAAACTTTTGAGCTAGGGTTATTGTAGTATCAGAGTTGGTTGTTCTGCTTTTGCTTCGTATATAAAGCAATCTCCTTACTTTTTTGTAAAAAAGAAGGCAAAAACTTTTGAGTTTAAGTTAACTTTTGAGTTTAAGTTAATAGTAAAACAAGGTTGGTTTTTCTGCTTATGCATTGTAGATTACCGACCTTGTTTTTGTAAAAAAGTAGGCAAAAAACCTTAGAGTTAGAGGTCTTTGGGAGACGCACTTTTTGACTTCTTTCTGTAGGGACAGGCGTCCGTTGGCTG
>USKH01000066.1 GCA_900555125.1 uncultured Clostridium sp. | reverse complement strand
TTTAAAAGCTGCTTTGCAGCCTGCGAGAGGTTACCGTATTTTGCAACGTAATAAAAAATTCGATAGTAATCATAACTGATGTACATGTTGGCCCTGTTCCCCTTGCTATATCATAATGATATTTTAGATATATAGATTATAGATTTCACACATGAATATAAGAGTATTATAATGGTAATGCTGTGGGAAGTCAAGATGATTTCGCGCAGATTTTGTGCTGAAAAGCGTAGATAGAAAGCGGCGTTTCAAGGTTTTGTGCGCCAAACGAAGAAGGTATAAAATGGAAGCGGTAGTTTTTGAAATCATTATGGGTATTTTCTTTGACGCAGGTATGCTGGCGATGGTGGTGCATGCAGCGCAGCACATCGGCGAGGATACCGGTCGCGTTCGCTTTACGGCGGCTGTATTTGCGATTGGCTTTTTCCTTGGGATGATTGCAAAATGCGTTGTGGGCGGCAGTTACATTGCGCTTGCCCTGTATGCGCTCGGCTTTGTGCTCTCGTACACGGCGGTCGTTTTCACTGTGCCGGAAAAGGAGCACGCCTATGAAGGTCGCTGAGCCGTTTCATCTGCACGGACAGATGTCCGACAGCTTCCGCGCGGCAGTGTTCATCATTCTCTCCGGCGGATTTCAGGACGCATATACCTACTTTTGTCGCGGCGAGGTTTTTGCCAACGCGCAGACGGGCAACATTGTTTTTTTGAGCACGGCGCTGTTCCAGAAGGACTGGCCGAACGTGGTGAAGTACCTTATCCCGGTGGTATCGTTTTTGATCGGTACAGCGGCCGCGGAGCTGATACACATTCATTTTAAGACGTATGAGAAAATCCACTGGCGGCAGATCATTTTGTTCTGCGAGATCGTGTTTTTGCTTGTCGTCGGCTTTCGCAATCTGATCGCCGTAAACCAAAAGCGCGCTCTTTTCGCCGTCGAGCATGCCTATGCGAGCCTCTTCCCATGCGATTACGTAATCGTAAACGCTTTTATTGGCAAGAGCGATATAAGCGGAGCCTAATGCGTTTCCTGTAATAACGGCAATTTTCTCGATAGACGAAACATTGAGCGCATACATCATTTCGCCCAATCCCTTGATAAGCGCATCCTGACATTTAAGGCAGTTTGCCGCGCCTTTGCAATCAACCAGATTGACAAGCGGCATTCCGAGGCTTTCAAGCGTGTTGATAAGGTCGGTAACTTTTTCGGTTGCCTTACATGACATATATCCGTCTTTTGCGGCAGCGTTGTTTGCCACCACTCCGACTGCAATTCCGTTAAGACGAGCAAAACCGGTTACTACGTCGCCGGCAAAATCCTTTTTGATTTCAAGAAATGAATTCTTGTCAAAAACCTGAGAAATAACGTCATAAACGCTGTTTTTTTCGGCAAAAGAGCACATCCTGTTCCCGTCGTCTTCCGTTTCGGTCACCGGAAACTGAGTAAAGTCGATCAGTTTTCCGAGCAAAACTTTCAGTTCGTCGTCGTTTTTAACGGTAAACGAGCTTACTCCGCTATCCGCCATAACGACAGCCGTCCCCACTTTGGAAACGTCGGTTCCGGACTGAGCGGCAAGAATAAGCGGACTGGTGGTTGCTGTTACGCTGTTTTCGTAACAAACGGCAAAATCGCAGAAAGCCGGCAAGTATGCAAGCGAACCGAAGTTGTTGCCTTTGACAACCAATACCGTCGGGACGATTCCGTATGCCTCCGAAAACGCCTTAACTATTTTTCCGTAGCCCTCGAGAGCTTCGATACCTTCGGCAAAACGAGCGCCGGCGGTATCCAGCACTCCTATAACGGGTGCGTCGGATTTTACGGCGGAATTTACGCATTTTGCTATTTTCTCGGCATTTTTCTTGCCGATTCCGCCCAGAAGCGTTTTTCCGTTTATCGCAAAAATTCCCACCTGTACGTCGTTTATTGCCGCAAAACCGCTAACGACGCCTTCCCCCGCGACATAACCGAGTGACGTGCCCGAACCGATAAACTTATCTGCTTCGACAAAAGAAGCCTCGTCGGTAATCGCATTTATAAACGAAACGACATCGGCATTCCCGGCAGCAACCTCTTTATCGAGTTCTGTCAAACTTTTCATTAAAAGTACCTCCTGTTGCCTTTTATTTTATGATAATATAAGAACAAATCCAAATTCTCACGCATACTATAATACACCCATTCGGTTCAATTGTCAAGTAATCGGCGCACACTTTTTCGGCTAAAAGTAAAAAGAAAGAAGATTTAGTGTTTCTTCTCTCTTTATTATACAAAAATACACAACACGTAGTGTTTAAGCTCTCTGAATGAGTAGTTAAATAAGGCTCAGATATTCGGTTTCATCCGGGCGAAGTTCGCGTACGGTTCCTCTCGGAACGCCCCCCAGGCGTATTTCGCCTATCGAAACGCGCTTTAAAAACACGACCTCTTTTTCCACGCTTTCAAACATCTTTCTTACCTGACGGTTTCTGCCTTCGCTTATCGTAACTTCGATTCGCGAAAAATGCTCATCCTTTTCCAGTACTTTTACCTTACATTTTTTTGTCATAACTCCGTCTATCATAACTCCTTTACGAAGCTTTGCCAAATCCGGTTCCGGCACCGTACCTTCAACTTTTGCGACATACGTTTTGGCAATTTCATGACTTGGATGCGACAGTTTTTGAGCAAGATCGCCGTCGGTGGTCAGTATAAGCAATCCTTCTGTGTCGTAATCCAGTCTGCCCACCGGGAAAATGCGCTTGTCGCGATACTTTTCGGGCAAAAGATCCAATACCGTTTTTCGGCCTTTATCGTCGCTTGTCGTACAAACATACCCTTTGGGCTTGTTCATTTTCAGGTAAATATGTTTATTGATAGGGTGAACTATTTTACCGTTGACGGTTACTCTCGAATTTTCTATATCGACGTCGGTTGATAATTCAGTAACTTTTTTATCGTCCACCGTTACCTTCCCGGCAAGAACCAATTCTTCGCTTTTTCTTCTGCTTGCGACCCCGCACTCGGCGAGATATTTGTTTATTCTCATAAGTCAACCTCTCGGTTTTGTCTACGACGAAATTTTCGCCGACTTATATAATAAACAATTTTTGCGAAAAAATCAACCGTTTGTCGAGATAAATATTCAGTTTTCCGTTTTCGTCACCCGTTTTTGCTTTGTTACTCACCGTTTTGACGTCGCAAATTCCGTATCCGAAGCGTTCGTTCCCGTTTTTTCTTACGGGATAACGTATACTCTCAATCGTTCCGAGAGCGAAAGTTCTGCAACAATTTTCGTTACAACAAAATGCAACCGGTCCTTTGGGCGACAAATCGCACATTTCATAGTTATCGAAAGCATAATTCATGAGGCGCGCGCATTCATCAAACATAGGGGCGCAGTCGAGAGTCACGGCGATAACAGTCATATCGTCACGGGTTGCAGACGATACGAGGCACCTTCCCGCTTTTTTCGTATACCCGGTTTTAACTCCGTTTGCTCCGTCAAATGAAGAAAGCAGCTTGTTTTTATTCAGAATGACCTGACCGCATACGTCGCTCGACCGATGAAGAACATAACGTTTTGTCGAAACAATTTTCCTGAACATCTCATTGTTCATGGCATATGCGGTAATCTTTGCAAGATCGTAAGCCGTAGTGTAATGATTGTCGTCATGCAAACCGTGCGGATTGACAAAGTTTGTCTGATAAGCACCCGCTTTTTCAGCCGTTTGGTTCATAAGTCGTGCAAAATTTTCAACGCTGCCCGCCGTCAAAACGGCAAGCGACACGGCGCAATCGTTTCCCGAACGCATCATAAGCCCGTATAACAAATCGGAAAAAAGCAGCGTTTCGCCTCTTTTCAGATACAAAGACGATCCTTCCGTTCCCACGGCGCATTCGGGTACGCATACTCTCTCATCAATAAACCCGGAGTAATTTTCTATTGCGGTAATGCACGTTGCGATTTTGGTGGTACTTGCCATCGGCATTTTTTTACGGGCACCGTTTTCGTATAAAATTCTTCCCGTAGACTGTTCGATTACTATTTCGTGATAGCCGTTTTCGGCGAGTGCAGTCTTATCCGTTAAAACGCCGGGTACTATGCCTGACATAGTACATAAAACAGCTGAAATCAATATGATTTTCGTTAAAATCTTCATTTTATTGCTTCCGCTATAATTTTAATAACCTCCGGAATCGCGTCTATAATTTTGTCGAAAGAGCTTTTGTCGTTAACGTTGACAAGCTTGATTTCATCGCCGTTCCCTACCAGAAACGCAAGCGGTGAGACGCTCATTCCCACGCCGTTTCCTCCTGCATATTGCCCGTTTTCGCGCGAGCCGTATTCACCTCCGCCGCAAACTATCCCCAGCGTTACTTTGCTTATCGGAATGATAACGGCGCCGTTTTCCGCCATAACGGGCTTTCCCACCACAGTATTTGTTTCAATAAGCCCTTTTACATTTTCAAAAACACTGCAAATCATCCCGTCGATAGATCTTTTTTCATTTTCAATTATCACGAACAACTCTCCTTTCCGTCCGTTTGTTTTTCACCGCATATAGCATGAGGCACGAGCAGAAAACGGGAACGGATAAACTTATTATGCCGTCCGCCTCGAAAAAAAATACGTTTTCTCCGTATTCAGGCATGATATTTATCTCGGCGTTTTGTTTTTCGATTAGCTGAACAGCGTTTACGGCGGCATGTACCGCGTTTGCCAAAAGAGCGGTAGTCAAAGCCGTAACAAAGGCATTGTTTTTAATTCCGACGCCGACATTTATACGCAATTTTTTAAGCGTAACACAAGAAAAAATATTGCTTTGTTTGATAAAAGAGAGAGTTTTTTGTGGCGAAATCTCGCTTTTTTTCATAACATCAGCGATGTCTGTCTTTAGTAAAACATAGCGAAAAACACAAATATATGCGACAAAATCTTTTTTAGATTTTATTTTTATACTCACGGAAATATTTTGCACTGCGCCGATAAAAAGAACACTTAAAAATAAAAAGACAGCAATTTTCATACTGTCTTTATTATGTATAGTATACTATTTAATATGCTTAGCGTCAGGCGTTTTAATATGCTTAGCGTCAGGCGTTTTGTTCGCCGTCGATTTTCTGAACTTGTTCTCCGGCAAGAAATTCGGGAATGTCTTCGTCTTTATCGCTTATTTCAAATTCATTGTACAAGCTGCCGGAATCGGTTTTAATAGTTTCGTTTGTCTCTCCGCTTTCAATCACCTGAATGGACTGTAAAAGCTGCTCATAATCGGGCAATTCGTCAAGACTGGCAATCTGGAACCTTTTCAGAAAATTATCGGTCGTGCCGAATAACAGAGGTTTACCCACTCCGTCTTTTCTTCCCACAACCTCGATCAGATCGTGTTTCAACAGCATTTGCACAGTGTATTCGCAATTAACGCCTCGTATCTGTTCGATTTCGAGCCGCGTAACCGGCTGACGATAGGCTACAATCGCCATAGTTTCCATTGCCGCATTAGAAAGCTCTCTTTCTTTTATAGGATTTAATACGCAACTTATAATGTCCGAATAGTCCGGGTTGGAAGCAAGTTGCAACTTATTGTTGTATCTGAGCAGTCTTATTCCGCATTTACCGCCGTATTTTTTTCCGAGGCGATCTATACACGCGTTTAAATCTTTATCGCTTACTTCAAGTTGTTGTTTGATATCGGATATAGCAAGCCCGCTGCCCGAAACAAACAGCAAAGCCTCCATTACCTCGTCAATTATATCATTGTTGATCATTTTCTTTTTTCCTGTATAACGTTATTTCGCCAAAAGGCGTATCCTGCTTTGCCGTAAAGAACTGATCTTTAAGCAATTCCAGCATAGCCTGAAAAGTTGTGATTATCTCGCTTTTATTGTAGTCGCTGTCAAACAAATCTTCAAACTTAACCTCGTCATTCATCGAAAAAACTTCTTTTATCTGTTCAATTTTTTCTGCAACCGTAAAACGATCCTTTCTTATGCTACGAAGCTGATTATCCTTTGTACGCTGTTCCAATTTTCCGAAAAGCTTTTGCAAAGCACCCACCAATCCGGATATATTCATATCGCCGAGGACAAGTCGAGGCTTGCCTACTTTATCGTCCGGATCGCGGAAATGAAGTCCGACAGTTTCCTGCTCCTTCATCTTCACGCTTGCCTCTTTGTAAAGGCGATATTCTTCCAATCGCCTTATAAGCTCTTTTTCGGGGCTTTCCTCGTCTTCGGGAGGCGGAGCAAGTTTGGGAAGCATTGCCTTGGATTTAATTTCGATAAGACAAGCGGCAACTTCGATAAAATCGCTTGCTTTTTCAAGATCGAGTGCGTCTATATTTGAGATACTTTGCAAATATTGCTCGGTTATTTCAGATAAAAACACGTCTTTTACGTCGATTTTCGCACGTTTAATCAAAAACCATAATAAATCGAGCGGTCCGTCAAAATTTTCGATTTTCACTACAAACGAGCTGTCGTCGTAAACGTCCGTACCCTCAAGCGACTCAATGTATTTCTGAATATCGTCTTTTTGTTTAGCGTTTTCCATTCGTCACCTTATAAACAATCCCCAGAACGCGTCAAACGCATTAATGAAGAACTCCATTATTTTATTTAAAAGCCAGGACAGCGGATCAAACCAAAGCGGCAAATCGAGCACGTCGCGT
>USKH01000065.1 GCA_900555125.1 uncultured Clostridium sp. | reverse complement strand
TCCTTAATAAAATCCTCAACGGTAATAAGCTCAGTAAGGTTCTCCTCTTTCAGTTGAGAAACCTTAACAAGATACTGTTTCAATTCGGTTACGTAAAGCGAAATGGATTTATTGTCTTCCTTCAATAAATGCGACGGATTTCTCTGGTTATACTCGTTTGCGAATTTGTGCAGTATACCGACATTTCTGAAGCTGAGAAAGCCTTGTTCGGTAAAAATAAAATTATCGAGCAGAATTATATCAAGTCCGGCAAGAGCGTTAAACAAATCCCAAATCAACATGAAATCGTTTTCGGACGGCATCGGCGAGTCCGACGGATGATTGTGTCCAAGCATAACGTAACGCGCGCCGCACTTTATTGCGGTTGCGGCAACGCTTCTTACATTAAGCGATACCGACGAGGGACTCAGATCGTTAATAACAACCGTCTTGATAATATTATATCTGGTTCCCATATACATAACGCAAAGGCATTCGGTGTTTCTCGACATAAAAAACGTGTGAAAAAAGTCTGCGGCGTCACCGTAATTAAGAACCTTTTTCATATTGTTCTCACCCGATGAGCGAAGTGCTTTTCTTACAATCGGAATAATACTCCCCAATAAATACGCTGCGCTTACCGTCATGCCCTTAACCGACGCAAGATCGTCGACGGTTGCGTTAAACACTCCGTATAAAGAACCGCTTTGAGCAATCAGTGCGTGCGCTATATCGTTAGTATCTTTTCTCGGAATCACGGTGTTGAGAATAAATTCAAGCATTTCATGTTCCTGAAATGTCATCATTTCCGGATCTGCATTGAAGCGTTGTCTCATTCTATCCCTGTGTCCGGAATGATAATTTATTTCGTCGTTATTTTTATTCAAAACAATCTCACCTCCACATATTACATCAAGTACTACGCGACGCATAGTACTTGATTTTAGCAAAAACACGTTGTTTTTTAATTAAATAACCGCTTTTTATTCGTCATCATCTTCAGATTCAGGCAAGTTAGCGTTATGATAAACGTTCTGAACATCGTCGTTGTCTTCAAAAAGATCAAGCATGCGAATGATTTTTTCGGCTGCCTCATCGTCGAGATCAACTGTCATATTGGGAATTCTGTCTATTTCGCTTCTGACGAAAGAATATCCCTTTGCTTCCAGTGCATCGCGAACGGTATTGAAATTTTCGGGAGAAGTAAGCACTTCGTACACATTCCCGTCCACACTGAAATCGTCCGCGCCCGCGTCAAGTGCCGTCATCATCATCTCGTCGTCGTCCATTTTATCGGTTTTTTCTATATCGAGAACGCCTTTGGATTCAAACATATACGATACGCAACCATTGGTTCCGAGTGCGCCGCCGCATCTGTCGAATATGTGACGAACGTCGCCGCCGGTACGGTTTTTATTATCGGTAAGCGTTTCGACTATCACGGCTACACCGTTGGTACCGTAACCTTCGTAAACAATGGATTCGTAGTTGATGCTGCCCAATTCTCCGCTTGCTTTTTTAATGCTTCTCTGAATGTTATCGTTGGGCATGTTTGCGGCTTTTGCCTTGGCTATAACTCCGCGAAGCGAAGCGTTGCTGTCGGGATCTGCCCCGCCGAGTTTTACCGCAACGGCAAGCTCTCTCCCTATTTTAGTAAAAACTTTTGAACGAGCCGCATCGGTTTTGCCCTTTGCTCTTTTGATAGTTGCCCATTTACTGTGTCCGGACATAAATTTTTCCTCCGTTTTATTTCTTATTATACTTAAGCTCGTACATCATTACGCTTGCGCATACTGCAGCATTGAGAGATTCGATTCTGCCCATCGGAAGACTTACGGTAATGTCGGCATTCTTTAAAGCCGAATAACTTACCCCGTTTGCTTCCGACCCGATTATAAGGCATTTTTTCGAGTCGCCGAAACGACAATCGAATATGTTTTTACCGCTCATATCGGCGCAAATGATTGTGTACCCTTTTTCTTTTATTTTTTCAAGAGTAATTTCTTCCGATAAAGAACAAATATTTAGTTTGCACACGGCGGACATCGCGCTTCTTACGACTTTCGGATTATAGCAATCCACACCGCCTGCAAGCACGACATTATCAAACCCGGTTGCAAGACAACTTCTCAAAATCGTACCGAGATTGCCCGGATCGGAAATCCCGTCCAGATAAACGCAATCCTTGTCGTCGTCGAAGCAACCTGCGGAAATATCGCTTACGCACAACATTCCCTGAGAGTTTTCAGTATCCGCTATTTTTTCAAAAACATTATCGGCACAAATTGCATAAACGTCAAATTCGGCACAATACTTTTCATATGCGCTTTGCGAAACGTAGATTTCGGCGCCGATAAGATACGGCAGACTGTCTTTAACGTTGCGATAACCTTCGGTGATATACTTCTTTAAAGCTTTCCTGCCTTTCCGCTCCCGCAAACGACAAATCTCTTTAATTCTGTTGTTATCGGTTGAAGTAATATTAATCATAAAAAATAAAGCACCTTAATGGTTTATAAGGTGCCTTAAAAGCGAATTTATTTTGCTATCGCCTTGGAAGCCGTCTCGGCAAGAGCCGTGAATGTTGCTGCGTCATTTACCGCGATATCGGCAAGCACCTTTCTGTTGAGATCGATACCTGCGGTTTTAAGACCGTACATAAACTTGGAATAAGAAAGACCGTTCTGTCTTGCAGCTGCGTTGATACGTGCAATCCAAAGTTTACGAAAATCTCTTTTCTTAAGTCTTCTTCCGATAAAAGCATACATTCCCGACTTCATTACCGCTTCTCTTGCGATACGATACGAACGGGATTTGGAACCGAAGTAGCCTTTTGCCTGTTTGAATATTTTACGACGCTTTTTAACTGCGTTTACTGCTCTTTTAATTCTCATAATCAGTTATCTCCTTACTTCTGAATCATTACCTTAATGGTATTTGCCTGCTTGTTAGAAGCGAGCAATTCACCCTGACGCAAGCCCATTTTACGCTTACTGTCCTTCTTGGTAAGAATGTGGTTCTTGTTCGAGTGAGCAAACTTAACGTTACCGTTCTTAGTTACGCGGAAACGCTTCTTTGCGCCGCTGTGACTTTTCATTTTTGGCATAGTAATATGTCCTCCGTGATATTATTTTATTTTTTGGGAGCCAATATCATAAGGATGTTACGTCCTTCGAGCATCGGCTTTTTGTCGAATACGCAGCAGTCCTGGATGAAATCGTAAAAATCGTTCATGACTTTTACCCCGATTTCCGAATGCGCCTGCTGACGACCTCTCATTCTGATGGATACCTTTACTTTATCTCCGCCGAGAAGAAACTTGCGACACTGCTTTGCTTTGGTTTCAAGATCATGCGAATCGATGGTCATCGAAAGCCAGATTTCTTTAAGCGCGGTGACCTTCTGATTTTTTTTCGCGTCCTTTTCTTTCTTTGCCGCGTCAAATCTGAATTTGCCGTAGTCCATGATTTTACATACGGGCGGATTTGTAGCCGCGCTGATCTTAACAAGATCCAGATTTCGTTCGTCGGCTATTCTGTTCGCCTCGTTTGCACTCATGATACCAAGTTGCACGCCGTTTTCGTCAATAACACGAATTTCCGCATCGCGGATCCTTTCGTTTATTTCAACTTCCTTAATGATAAGAGGAATCCTCCAAAAAAAATTTGAGGGGCATAGATTTACCTCTCAAACACGAAAAATCGATGATTTTGCGTTACCGTACTAAGCAAAGCCGCGCGGCGAGATTTCAAATCTACTTCCAACGCATGATATTATAGCATTTTTATCCTTCAATGTCAAACGTTTTTAATGCGATTTTCGTTCATTTTTACATATTTTGCCGAAAAAAAGCGTAAAAATCAATACAAAAGCGGTTTTACTCGCGAAGTAGCAAACGTCAGCACATATATTGCTTCCGGTTTAAGTTTTAGAAGTGCCTTACTGCATTCGTCGGCAGTTGCGGAGGTAGTCATTACGTCGTCTATCAAAAGAATAGTTTTGCCTTCCGTCAAAAGTGCGCGGGCGTCGTTCGACGGTTGTACCGCACCTTTAATAGCTTCGGCGCGTTCTGCTCTCGTCATTCCGGCAAGATTTTTGGTTTCGCTTTCGTGTTGCAGGAGCTCCTTGCACGGTACCCCTATTATTTCCGACACATGTTTTGCCAGTAATTCCGCCTGATTATACCCTCTTACCTTCTTTCTTTTAACGTTCATCGGGACAAACGTCACAACGTCGACTTTCCAGCCCGCAGTAAAAAACGAATCTGCCATATATTCCGCCATGTACGGAGCAAGAAACTTTCCTCCGCCGTATTTCAACCTTTTTACCACGCCTCTCACCTTTCCGTCGTATACAAAAGGCGCGCGGGCTTGCGTAAATGCATAACGTTTCCCGTTCATACAATCGTCGCAGTACACGGCCTGATTTGCAATGGCTTTTCCGCAATTAAGGCAGTATTGCACGTTAAAGGCAGGAGAACAGTTACCGCAAACGCAATACCTGTTCTCCTTTTCAATTTCGTCGTCGCAGAAAATACACTTTATTCCCGACGGGAAAAATAAATCTTTAATTGTTTTCAGTGCCTTCACTCTTATTTAAGACGAAGCGTTTCTCTCGCGATAACCAATTCTTCATTGGTGGGAATAATATATACTTTCACTTTAGAGTCCGGTTTGCTGAGTTCCGTTACATTACCGCGACCGACATGGTTATTTTTTTCAAAATCGAAATCGACGCCGAGATATTCCATATCCTTCATAACTTTCTCTCGGACAATTTCGGTGTGTTCGCCGATGCCGCCGGTAAAGACTATACAGTCCAATCCGTTGAGAGCCGCCGCATATGCGCCGATATATTTCTTTACTCTGTACGAGAACATATCGATGGCAAGACGAGCTCTGTCATTTCCTTCGTCGTAAGCCTTGACAAGATCTCTGAAATCCGAACCGACGCCGCTTATTCCGTCTACGCCGCTCTTTTTGTTGAGATAGTTGAGCATTTCGTGGATATTCATTCCGGTTTTATCCATCATGAATTCCAGAACGGCGGGATCGAGATCGCCCGAACGCGTTCCCATGACAAGACCCTCAAGCGGCGTCAGACCCATGGACGTGTCGATGCACTTGCCGTCCTTAACCGCACTTACGCTTGCGCCGTTTCCGAGATGGCAAACGACAAGACGACGGCATTTGTCGACGCCCATAATCTTTCTCGCTTCGCCGGTTATATACAAATGACTGGTGCCGTGAAAACCGTATTTTCTTATTTTATACTTCTTGTAGTCCTCGTAGCGGATTGCGTACATGTAAGCATAGTCCGGCATAGTCGAATGGAAAGTCGTATCGAAAACAGCAACTTGCGGAGCCCAGGGCATAACTTCCTTGCATGCCTTTATTCCCATTACGTTTGCAGGCATGTGCAGCGGTCCGAGTTCGATATTTCCTTCAATTCTCTTCAGAACTTCGTCGTCTTTAATGAGAACGCTTTCCTTGAAGTCCTCGCCGCTGTGCAGCACTCTGTGTCCTACTGCGGCAATTTCCTCCATGCTTCCGATAACGCCATACTCCTTGTCGACAAGTGCCGCCAGAACAAGTTGCATAGCTTCCTTGTGCGTGGGCATAGGCTTTTCGATGCGGACTTCTTTGCTTCCCTTGTGAACAAGAACGGCATTTTCCTGCCCTATTCTTTCACAAACGCCCTTTGCAAGAACGCTTTCGTTGTTCATTTCGATAAGCTGATACTTAAGCGAAGAACTGCCGGCGTTTACAACCAATATTTTCATTATTCAGTGCTCCTTATCGGGAAATTATTTACCTTATTACGCCTGTAAAGCGGTCATTGCAACGACGTTAACGATATCTTCGGCAGAGCATCCGCGCGACAGATCGTTGACGGGTTTGTTGAAGCCCTGGCAGATAGGACCTACGGCTTCTGCTCCGGCAAGACGCTGAACCAGCTTGTAGCCGATGTTGCCAGCCTGCAAATCGGGGAAAATCAAAACGTTTGCGTGTCCCGCAATGGTGCTTCCGGGAGCCTTGAGAGCAGCTACCGATTCTACCAGAGCCGCGTCGAGCTGAAGTTCGCCGTCACATTTAAGCTCGGGCGCCTGTTCGTGAACAAGACGAGTAGCTTCGACAACTTTATCAACGTTTTCGTGCTTTGCGCTGCCCTTGGTTGAGAACGAAAGCATCGCAACCTTCGGATCGATGCCGGCAATCTTTTTAGCGGTATCCGCAGAAGCAATTGCGATAGAGGCAAGTTGTTCGGCATCGGGGGCGATATTAACCGCACAATCGCCAAACACCATAACGCCGTTTTCGCCGTATTTGCAACCTTCGGGCAATACCATAATAAAGCAACTGGAAACGGTTTTGATTCCGGGTGCGGTTTTGATTATCTGAAGTGCGGGACGAAGAGTGTCGCCCGTGGAATTGACAGAACCGGCAACCATGCCGTCGGCCTTTCCCGTTTTAACCAGCATTACGCCGAGATAAAGAGAATTTTTTACAAGCTTTTCAGCCTGCTCTTTTTCCATAAGTTCCGCCCGCAATTCATCATCCGGCGCAATTTGTGAAAAAGTGAGCGGGTATGTGAGCGCGTTTATATATAAGCCCGTACCGCCCACAACAAGCGGCCTTTTTCCTTTTGCAATTATCCCGTTTGCCGCCTCTATC
>USKH01000064.1 GCA_900555125.1 uncultured Clostridium sp. | reverse complement strand
CTTTTCATTTTATTTTCTTGTTTTTTCTTGATTTTCTTGTTTTATGTGTTATTTTAAGGTTATAAGATAACATACGAAAGCATAAATATAAAATAGGAGAATTTATGATGAAAAAAATAACCGATTATTTGAAACCTAATATTCTGATTGTTTTTGGTGCGCTTCTGTTTATATACTACTTGAATTTTCTGTCTTATGGCGGTGCCGGGATCGGACTCGGAATAAGTGCGATAATCATATCTGCGTATTATTTGGTTATCGGCATTTTAATTATACTGATGGGAAACAAGATTTCGCCGACAGCTCAAAAGATTTTCAGTTTGCTTTCGATAACCTTGTTTGCGTTATTTATGTTCGTGTACTTTCTGATTATGACCGTCATTACTGCCGGTGTGATGGGACCGACTGCCTGGACAATCAAGATTTTAAGCATGGTGGCTTCATTGGCTTTTATAGTGATCTATATCATTTCGAAATTTTCCGATAAACAGGTTTTGTTCCGTCTTGCATATTTGTTTTCCTTGGTATTTGTTTTAGCGTTGCTTTTGGATCTTTTGTTTGACGCAACCGGAGCCTCTAACACTTTAGGCGGAATGAACGTTCTTTTGGTTGTAATTTATTCGGTTTATTCTTTCTATCTTTTCGGATCTCTCGAAAGAAAGGAAGAACTGCCCCTGAAAACCGAGGAAGAGCCAAAGCAAGAAGAAACGGAGCAAAACGATATTCCGTTCTGAACGTAACCGCAATAATAATGAAAAAGAAGTTTTAGTAAATGTTGAGGCATTTTTATTTGTGCGGCAACATATAACGTGATGAATTATATATAATAGAAAAACGTGTAGCAAATCAATCTACACGTTTTTTCGTCCTACGAGATAGTCTATTTCAACGTCGAAATAGTCTGCAAGCAGCCACAGCGAGCGTATACTCGGCTCTTTTTTGCTGCAAAGCCATGCGCTTATCGTGTTCTGTTTGACTCCGATTTTGTCGGCAAGCGCAACTTGAGTCAGATTTTCTTCTTTCATCAATTCTTTAATCCGCTTTGCGATTATTATTTCCATATAAAGGCTCCTTTTACTTGACATTTTATCGCCAAGGGAGTATAATATGTTAAAATATCCCCTTGGGGATAATTCTATTCAAACAAAAGGAGAAAGAATATGATTAATTTATTGTCAAGTATCATTACGTCGCAACATGTATCTTTGCTTGTGGCTGTCGGCTACATAATTTATAGTATATTGTGCGGTGTTATGACGTGTATTTTGTTAAAAGCGAAGGGGTATAGCGGAATAGCTTTTTTCCTCGGATTATTTGGCGGAGTGGCGGCAATTTTGTTCGCAATCGGAATGCCCGACAGAAATAAACAATAGATGATGGGGGTAAATCGGTTAGTTGTGTATCAAAGCACAGCTGCACAAGGTTAGTATTATTCTCACTGTAGGGACAGGCGTCCCCGACTGTCCGAATAGAACGGCGGCGGGAGCAAGCCACCCGCCCTACAAATCGGAAAATACACATTGTACTCGCACAAATAAACCGAATTTAAAGGCTCCATTGCGACGAACAAGGGCGCTGGCGCCGTAAGGCAGCTGAGAGATTGTAATTGCTTGTGTTTTGTATCGGCGAATGGAAATATGGTTTCACGATATCCCATATTCCAAAACGTTTACCATTCCGCAAAAAACAAAGAAACTATTCTACCAACAGCGCTGTGTTTTCCCTGCAAAAAATCAAAAAAAGATCCGAGACAAAAACAATTGCTCTCGGACCTTTTTCTGTTCAATTTACCGTTATTTTATTTTTTCTTACTTTCGAATTCTTTGTCGGCGAGTGCGGCAAACTGCTTGATTATTTTAACTTCTTTCGCGATATACGGTAGACCGTTAAAGCGATATAGGTCGTGCTGCCACTTTGTGAAGTCGAAATCTCCGTGATAGTCGGGATTTTCGATGTCTTTCATATAGCAGCCCCAAGGCTCGTACGTCTGAGAGTAGCCCTGAATAAGCCCCCAGTGATACGAGCCGATTTTTTCCAGCCAGAAAAGAGGGAAGATCTCGTCCACGTTATTGTGTTCGATGCGGTTTAACCATTCGTCGTTGATAAGAGGGCGATCGTAGCGTTCTTTCAGATTTTTGATTACGCGCACCATGTTTTGGAAACTACCGTAGTAGTGGAAAGAGATGACATCGCTAAGCTCCAGTGCAAGCAGTTGTTCTTCCTTGAAAGGTTGCATGTCGGCGTCGTAGCACCAGCAGTCTGCCGTAAGCGGTTGAATCTGATTGAACGAGCGGATAATTTCAAACGATTTTTTCATCATGTCCGCCGACATCATACCTCGGCGCGAATTTCCTATTTCGTTCCATACGTTCCAGATCTGAACGCGTTTGTCGGCATGGTACTTTTCTGCCAGTTCGCGCACCATATCGTAGAATTTTTCGGTGTACTCCGGCTCGTCGTTCAACTGATAGCCTGCCGCCGTGTGAGTTGCCGAGTGCTGACCACGCTTAATTCCGCTGTGATAGCCCCAGTCAATATTCTGTTCGCCGAGTTTAAACATATAAAAGTCTTTCGGAACATTGCAGTCGTTGCCGATTACGAGCATAACGCCCAAGCCGTACTTTTCCGCAAGAGAAATATACTCTTCGAGATTGTTCATAAAGCTGTCGTGCTCGTACAGCCATACTTCAAACATCGGTATTGCACGAACGGCGTTCAGCCCGGTTTTCTCAGCGAGAGAGAACTCGTATTCGATTTGTTTAAACACTTCTTCATGCTTATAACTCTGCCATATCGCCACGCGATTGACGCAGTTGGACGGGTAGCCGTTAAAGCCCCTTATCCACGGACGGGAATTATACCAATCCCACGCTTTGTCTTTACTCCACTTTTCCATTTTTCGCTCCTTATGAAATTATTTAGGCTTAGCGAAATTATAACATTTAAAAGAAAGTAATGCAAGAAAAAAAAGCCGGTTTTATGTTTTTTTTTCAGAAGGGCACACTTGTTTGCAACTTCGCAAAAATGCGCAGAGTTTTACTTCTTTTCATATCATTGACAAAACGAGCGCGATATGATACAATATTTTGCGAAAGACAGGCGAATGCAATTCGCTTTAAGGAGAAAAATTATGTTTGACAAATTTTTAGAGAGCAGAAAGACGGCGTGCAAAGCACTTGCCGAAAAGCTGCAAGAAAGTTTTTCGTACGTCGGAATTCTCGGCAGTCATGTTTTAAGCAGCGCGATAAGAGTTAACAGAAAAACTTCGTCTGTGGGAGAACTGCCCGATTGCGGTTTTGTCATAAAATTAAACGACGGCGGCATTTTTTACGAGTATTCGCTGGACGATATCGGAGAAGATACGGACGCTCTTGCCGAAAAAATAACCAAAGAAATTAAGCTTGGGAAGTCACTCGAATGTCGTGCGGTAAGCATAGAGGCAATCCCGAGAGGGTCATTGGAAAAGCATTTTGAAAGAGAAACCGACACGAATAGCTATTCGGACGCACAACTTCTCCAATTCTGCACGGGCGTTAAGGATAAAATACTTGCCGCCGACAAGCGTATTATAAACGCGCTTTGCATGCTCCGAATTTTTGAAGTAAACAAAATGTTTGTGGGCGTAAACAGAACGCTTACGCAGCATTACGCATGGATAAACGGCTACGCTATTGCCGTCATGCGTGACGGCGACAAGATGGTGCAGGCTCGCGAAACGGCAAATTCGCACCTTATAAAAGACGTAATAGAATTATTGCCGCAAAAAATCGACAAGCTTGTCGAGAAAGCCGAGCATCTTCTTAGCGCAAAGCCGATCACGCCCGGCGTTTACGACGTTATTACCGATCCGTCCATAACCGGACTTATCGCGCACGAAGCGTTCGGTCACGGCGTGGAAATGGACCAGTTTGTAAAGGACCGCGCGCTTGCAAAGCAGTTCGTGGGCAAGAGCGTGGCTTCGCCCATCTGCAACATGCGCGACGGAGCAGGTTCGTGCCTGTCGGTGGCAAGCTATTTCTTCGACGACGACGGGGTGCTTGCCGGTGATACGCAGATAATCAAAAACGGAATACTTGTCGGCGGTTTGTGCGACCTTACCAGTTCCGCTCAGCTTAAATACGCTCCCACCGGCAACGGAAGAAGAGAAAGTCACACGCACAAGGCGTATGCCCGCATGACCAATACGTTTTTCGAGAGAGGCAGCGACAAGCTCGAAGACATGATAGCGTCGGTAAAACACGGCTACATGCTTTTTGAAACCAATAACGGCATGGAAGATCCCAAAAACTGGGCTATTCAATGCACCGCCGAGTACGGCATCGAGATAGTGGACGGCAAACTCACCGAAAATTATGTGTCTCCCGTCGTCATGAGCGGTTATGTTCCCGACCTTTTGAAATCTATCGACATGATTTCGGACGGTATGGAGATAGAAGGTTCCGGCATGTGCGGCAAGGGCTATAAAGAATGGGTACGCGTGTCGGACGGCGGTCCAGCGCTTAAAGCAAGGGTAAAGCTGGGCTAAGGGGAGGTAATTTATGGAAATCGAAATCATAAAAGCCGCGTTGGCGGAAAACAAAAAAATAAGCGGATGGAAAATAGTCCGCTCGGAAAAACAAGGCAATCAGATTTTCGGAGTTCATGAAAAAATCGAAACGGCGCGCGTGGTTGACTCCGAAACCACCGCAATAACCGTATACGTCGATCATGACGAAAAAACCGGCAACAGCACTTTTTCGCTGTACGCGTCCGACGATTATGATGAGCTGAAAGAAAAAGCAGAAAAAGCGGCGGAACGTGCGCTTCTCATCTTCGACGAAAAATCCCCTTTGCCCGAAAAAAGCACGACAACGGCAGATGTGGGCGAAAGAAGCTCAAAAGAGCGCTTTTCCGACGCCGAAAAAGCGTATTTTGCAGTTCAAAAAGCTGTCGAAAAAATGAAAGGCGAGGGTTGCGCGGTAAATGCAGTCGAAATTTTTGTCACCGACTCGTTTACGACTGTGGAAAATTCAAACGGACTTAAAAAGCAGAGTTTCGGCACGGAAATCATGATCGAAGCCATTCCCACCTGCAACGGTAAAGAGCAGTCGGTTGAGCTTTACGAAGCGCTTCACTACGAAACTGCCGACGAAAACCGCATCGAAAGCGACGTGGAAACCGCGCTTAAAGACGTCAAAGCAAGATTGGAAGCCCAAAAGCCCGAACATTCGGTTTCCTGCCCGATAATATTCCGCGCGCAGGAAATAAACGAACTTTTCGACAATATTTTAAGCGACTCCGACTACGCAACCGTGTACTCGCACGGCAATCTGCATTCGGTTGGCGACGATATACGAAAACAAGCCGAGGCGGGCGACATTACCGTAACGCTCAAAGGCGAAATTCCCGGCTGTACGGCAAGCCGTAAGTTCGACGGCGACGGAGTGGATTATTGCGACGTTACAGTAATTAAAAACGGCATTCTCGAAAATAACTACGGAGGAAGCCGCTTTGCGTATTATCTCGGCGGAAAGCCCACCGGTGCCAATCCCTGTACGGAGATAGCTGCCGGCAAGTTGTCGGAAAAAGAGATTTTGTCCGGCAATCGACTGGAAATAGCTTCTATGTCCGGGCTTCAGGTTGATTTATATAACGATTATATCGGCGGAGAAGTGCGCCTTGCATATCTCACCGAAAACGGAAAAACCACGCCCGTCACCGGTATCAGCATAAGCGGCAGCTTGTCCGAAGTACTCGGCTCGTTCGAGTTCTCGTCCGAACGCGTGACGAGAGCGACTTATTACGGACCGAAATACGCAAAAGCCGATAAACTTACAATTTATTGATTAAATCGGAGAAAAACCGGAAAAAGATGAAAAAACGTCTTACAGGGCTTTTTGCGATAGTATTGGGAATAGGCTGCGCATGCGTCGCCGCTATATTGAAAGAGGCAAGTACTGCGATAAAAATTTGTCTGTGGGTAATTGCCGCGCTGTTCGGCATTGCCGGAGCGGCTATGCTCAAGCGTGAAAGCGAGCGTGACGACAGCGATATTTCCGATAAAGAACGCCCTCTTCCCGCAAAATACGCAAAGAAAGAATGTCTTATGTCTCCGCCCGAACGTGCGCTTATGCATATTTTAGAGGAACTTTTCGGCACACGGTTCCGTGTTTTGCCGCAAATCGCGCTTATTTCGCTTGTGGATAAACTTAATTACACCTCATACCGCAACGAGCTTTTCAGAGTGGTCGATTTCGTTATCGTATCGCCCGATTTCGTTCCTCTTGTTGTCGTAGAGCTTAACGATAAAAGCCACCTGCGTGCAGACAGGCGCGAGCGCGACGCACGCGTTGCCGAAATATTGCAAAAGGCTTCGCTTCCGCTCGTGGTACTCACGCCCAACAATGCTTCGGATACCGCGTTCGTTAAAAGAGCGGTGGGGAGATATTTGCGCTGGCAATGAATAAAATATCATAAAAAAACGGTTCATTGCATAAAAATGAAAAATATTCAAAAAAATTTGAATAAATATACATCAAAACGCTTGACATATGCGTTTTAAAAGCGTATAATACGCCTTGTTCGCCGGAACTGAAAGAAAAACAAAAAATACATTCGAAAAAAACTTAAAATACGGCGAAGAGGAGAGAATATTTTATGAAAAAATTTATCACGCTTATGCT
>USKH01000063.1 GCA_900555125.1 uncultured Clostridium sp. | reverse complement strand
GATCAGAATAACGTTAAAACGCTCATGAAGCAGGACTGCTGTCACGAGCGTTTTTCTTTTTTATCGTTTTTAATCAGCGATCGGAAACTTCGTTTATACGCTTTCTCTGTGCCAGATAGAACAGAAGCAGCAGCGCCGCGTTAATACCGAAAGTTGCCGCTTCGGTTATGAGCATATGAACGGGAGTAGCCATTATTCCCTTGAACACGATAAGCTCAAGAATCGGATAAACAGCCATTGCTCCGATGACGGCGATGATCGAAACTATCAAAACCGCTTTTTTGTCCATTTTTCCGCCGAAGAAATAAGCCATGCCGAACGCCGCGACCGCAGATACGAGAGATCCCACCCAGTAGGGGACGGGCGACTTAGCCATAAGCAGCCACGAGAAGAAAAACTGCATTATTACGCCGAGCACCGCCATAATCGCGGTTCTGCCGTAGTTGCCGGTGAGTGCCTTTTTACCTTCTTTCGTGGTGTCGTTGGCCATATCGTCCAGAAGCGTTTGCTCGCAACCCGAATGATAGCAGATAGTGAACATGTCGGGAAGACGAACGTATTTTTTGCTGTTCGCGTCCAGTTCGCCGCCGCATACCGCGCAGTAGCCTTCGCCCTTTATTCCGTTTTTCGCAAGTTGTTCGGGAACGAGGCGCACGGTTCTGTCGAGGTCGCTTATATAATCGCCCATCCCTCTTTGAGAACCGAAAAGTCCGCCGGTCGCGCTCTTGATTTTGACGCTTGCGCCGTAGGGCGTTATGCGCAAGTTGTAGTCTTTCACCGATATATTGCTCAGAATTTTGCGCATGAGTTCCATTGTGTCGGGCGTGGTGTGGAACGTGAAGTTGACGAAAGCATAGCGATAACCGTCCGTATCGACGGTGACGAACATGTCGTTTATAACTCCGTAAGCGGTGTTGCCGTCCACTTCGAGTCCCGCGCCGCCGAGGACGCCAAGAATATAATTATCCATAAGCTTCTCCTCTTTTTCTATTTTTTAATCTCGATGAGCGATTGATCCCACATTTCGGGAGCTTCGTAGCCCATAAAGTTTACCATGGTTGCGGCAACGTTGCTGAGCCCGAACTTGCCTTCGTCGACTTTAACGGTGTAGGCGTCGCGATAGTAGTTGTCGTAAATAAAGCAAGGAACGGGGTTGAGCGTGTGGCTGGTTTTTGCCTTATACTTGCCGTTTTTATCGGTTTTGAGCGCGCCTTTTTTATCTACTTCGTACATTTCGTCGGCGTTACCGTGATCGGCAGTGATGAGCGCGACTCCCTTAAGTTTGTCCACAACGTCGATTATTCTTTTAAGTTGCAGGTCGAGTGCTTCCATAGCGCATTCGGTTGCCGCAAGATTTCCGGTGTGACCTACCATATCGCCGTTGGGGAAGTTAACGCGCAGATATTTATACTTGCCGCTTTCCATACACTCGATGAGCTTATCAGTGATTTCGGCGCATTTCATCCAGGGACGCTGCTCGAAGGGAACGACGTCGGACGGAATTTCGATGTACGTTTCCAGCTTTTCGTTGAATTTACCCGACTTGTTGCCGTTCCAGAAATAGGTTACGTGACCGTATTTCTGCGTTTCGGAGATGGCTAATTCGGGAACACCGGTGTCAGAGAGGTACTCGCTCATGGTGTTGGTGATTTCCGGGGGATTAACCAGATATTTGTGCGGAATATGGCGGTCGCCGTCGTATTCGAGCATTCCGGCATAAACCACTTTCGGGAAGCGTACTCTGTCGAATTTGTCGAAGTTTTCACTGTCGAATGCAAGCGAAATTTCGATTGCGCGGTCACCGCGGAAATTGTAGAACACGACGCTGTCTCCGTCTTCTATCGTACCTACGGGTTTACCGTCTTTTGCAATTACAAAGGGAGGCAAATCCTGGTCGATGACTTTAAGTTCGTTTCTGTAAGTCGTGATTGCTTCTTCTGCGGACGCAAACTGTCTGCCTTCGCCGAGAACGTGCGTTTTCCAGCCTTTTTCCACCATTGCCCAGTTTGCTTCGTATCTGTCCATGGTGATGTTCATTCTGCCGCCGCCGGATGCGATCATGACGTCGAAGTCGTCACTGCGGAGCGAATTCATAAACTCCTCGAAAGGACGAACATAATCGAGAGCGGAAGTTTCGCCCACGTCTCTGCCGTCGAGCAGAATGTGAACGCGCACTTTTTTAACTCCTTCCTTCTTTGCTTCGGTCATCATTGCCTTTAAGTGGTCGATGTGCGAATGAACGTTGCCGTCGCTGAAAAGTCCGAGAAAATGCAGCGTGGAATTGTTGTTTTTAACGTTTGAAACCACTTCTTTCCACGTGTCGGAAGCGAACATTTTGCCGCTTTCGATGGACTGGCTTACAAGTTTTGCGCCCTGAGCGAAAACCTGACCGGAGCCGAGAGCGTTGTGGCCCACTTCGGAGTTGCCCATATCGTCGTCGGAGGGAAGTCCGACAGCGGTGCCGTGCGCTTTAAGCCTGAGCATGGGATAATTTGCCGCAAGCATATCGAGAGTGGGCGTATAGGCAAGCTTTACCGCGTTGCCGGCATTTTCGGGAGCAATTCCCACTCCGTCCATAACGACAGTGAGAACAGGTCCTTCGACATTTATTTTGCCGTTTGCTTTTTTGAGTATCTTATTCATATTTTTACTCCTTTTTGCTCGAAAAACGGAGCGAATGCGCTTCGCTCCGCCTTGTTTTGCCGATTAGTCGTTGAAATGTACTACTTTGGAAAAGTCTTCCGCTTTAAGCGAAGCACCGCCGATAAGACCGCCGTCGATGTCGCTCATAGCCATGAGTTCGGACGCGTTTTTGGCGTTCATGCTTCCGCCGTACTGAATGCGTACTTTGTTTGCGACGGGACGAGTAAACATCTTTGCAAGCGTTTTTCTGATAAACTTGATGGTGGTGTTTGCCTGTTCTGCCGTTGCGGTAACGCCGGTGCCGATTGCCCAGACCGGTTCGTATGCGATGACAACGTTTTTCATGTCGTCTGCGGTAAGACCTTCGAGTCCGCCCTCGAGCTGAGTACGAAGAACAATTTCGGTTTTGCCGCCGTTGCGTTCGTCAAGCGTTTCGCCAATGCAAACGATGGGTTTGAGTTCGTTTTTAAGAGCCTGTACAAGGCGCATATTTACCGATTTGTCGGTTTCTCCGAAATACTGACGACGTTCGCTGTGACCGATGATTACGTATTCGGCGCCTACTTCTTTAAGCATAGCCGCGCTGATTTCGCCGGTGAAAGCACCCTTATCTGCCCATGCGACGTTCTGCGCTCCGACCTTTATTTTTGAACCCTTAACGAGTTTCTTTACTTTTTCAATACAGGTAAACGGCACGCAAACAACCACGTCGGTACGGGTTACGTCCTTTACGAGCGGTTTCAAAGCGGTGATAAGCTGTTCGGCTTCCGCTTTGGTGTTATTCATTTTCCAGTTTCCTGCGATGATAGGTTTTTTCATTTTGCTACTCCTGTGTTTAATCTGATATAAACAGTCACAATTATGCAACCGCATATATCGCGTATATTATAATACAATTTAACGCTTTTTTCAAGCGAAAATCGGGTAAAATACAAACTTTTTTACGTTATTTCGTTTTGTTTTGCCTAACGTACTCGTACACGGCAAGTGCGGCGGCTACAGAAGCGTTAAGCGAATTAACCTTTCCGAACATGGGAAGGGTTACAACGCCGTCGCATTTTTCCTTTGTCAGTCGTTTTACGCCCGAGCCTTCTCCTCCGACGACAAAAGCGATCGCACCCGTGAGATTTGTCGAATATATCGGACTGCCGTCCATGTCGGCGCAGTATACCCATACGTTTTGTTTTTTAAGGTAATCTATGGCGTCGTTGACGTTGGTAACTTTTGCGACAAGCACATGAGCCGCCGCTCCCGCCGACACTTTTATTACCGTTTCGTTCACCGAAGCAGCTCTTCTTGCGGGAATAATAACGCCGTGGCAGCCGGCACATTCGGCTACGCGCAAAACGCTGCCGAGATTGTGTGGGTCTTCCACGCCGTCGAGAATAACGATAAAAGGCGGCTCGCCTTTCTTTGCGGCAAGCGCGAGTATATCGTCCACGGTAGAATACTTAAAGTCGGTGACTTCGGCGATAAAGCCCTGATGTTTGCCCGTAATACTTTCACGGTCGAGTACTTCGCGGTCGTAAAAAGTTATACGCACGCCTTTGCTTTTCGCCAGGTTTATTATTTGGTTGGCTCCCGCGTCTTTAAGCCCTTTTGCTATTACTAATCTGTCTATCGTTTTATCGGTTTTTAAAAGTTCCGCTACCGCGTTTCTGCCTTCGACTTTCATTTTTGCTCCGGTTTATACTTTTTTACGTCCGAATTGACGTATTTTGTGAATTTAATTTCGTATCCGTTGGTTTCGAGCGGATGACTTTCGTTAACGCAAGACCAATTGTCGCAATTGTCAAGATTATCGAAAAACACGGCGGCATTCCCGTCCGCTTCCACTTTGGTTATAAGTGCTTCGTCGCAGTACGGAAGCAGCGTGTGATAGGTCATGGCTCCGCCTATAACGTAAACCTCGTCATACTTATCGATTTCGGCAAACAATTCGTCAAGATTGTGAACAACGACGCAACCTTCGGGCTGTGTGTCTTCGGGGCAAAGCACTATGTTCACCCGATTTTTAAGCGGTTTACCGCCGGGAAAAGACAAAAGCGTTTTATATCCCATAACCACGGTTTTGCCGGTTGTGGCAGTACGGAAAAACTTCATATCTTCGGGAAGCGAAAAAAGCAATCCGTTATTTTTGCCTATTCCCCATTTTTTATCTACCGCCACGATGGCTTTTATCATATAGCCACCTCTATTTTTTTGCCGAGCGTGGAATATTCGTAATTTTCAAGCGCGAAATCGTCCACGGTAAAATCGTAGAAATTTTTAATATCCTTGTTCATGATAAACCTGGGCGCGGGATAACGCGGATTTTTCATCATTTCCTGTACAAGCGGAATATGACGGTCGTAAATATGCGCATCGGCTATTACATGAACAAACTCGCCGGGTTTGAAACCCGACACCTGAGCCAACATCATCAGAAGAACGCTGTATTGAACAACATTCCAGTTGTTTGCAGTAAGCATATCGTTGCTTCTCTGATTGAGTATTCCGTTAAGTTTGTCGCCGGTAACGTTAAACGTCATCGAATATGCGCACGGATAAAGGTGCATTTCGTGCAGATCGGCATGGACGAATATATTGGTCATTATGCGGCGCGAAGCCGGATTGTTTTTAAGGTCGTACAAAACCCTGTCCACCTGATCGAACTCGCCCTCTTTATATTTGTGTTTGACGCCCAGCTGATAGCCGTATGCTTTGCCTATCGAACCGCTTTCGTCCGCCCAACTGTCCCAGATGTGAGAATGAAGGTCGTGAACGTTGTTGCTCTTTTTTTGCCAAATCCATAGTATTTCGTCAATACAGCTTTTAAATGCCGTTTTGCGCACTGTAAGAATGGGAAATTCCTTACTCAGGTCGTATCGATTTACAATACAAAACTTTTTTACGGTATGCGCCGGAGTTCCGTCTTCCCAATGCGGGCGAACGGTTAAATCGGTATCCCACGTACCGTTTTCCATAATGTCTGCCATGTTGGCGAGAAAAATATCGTCGGCTCTGCTCATAACTGTTCTCCTTTTTTTAATCCGCTTTTTTGTCGCCTGTTTCCGTCTGTTCTTGCTTTGTTCGCTTTTCGTTTATTGCGTATGCGGTTTCAAGCAAAAACTCAAGGCGTTCGTTTTGTTCGCTGAGGCTTAAATACCCGAAAACCGCTTCGAGCGAAGTCGCGCGCTTATAATCGGCAACGGTAGCATGTTTTGCAACCGTATTATTGTGCGCGTTTTTCGCCCTTCGCGCTATTGCGGCTTCGTCATCGGTAAGCATATCTTCGATCGCACCGAACATATAAGACTGCGCGGGAGCGGAAACGAACTTGTTTGCCTCCTTGTGCAATCCGCCCGCCTTTGTGTGGCTGGCGCATGCAAGTTTAGTGCGAACGAACAACGTAAAAACGCTGTCTCCGACAAATGCCATTACGAGTGGATTGAGTTGCCGTGTATCTTTTTCGGTCATATTTATGCCTCTAAGGTATAGTATAGCACAAAACCTCTTTTTTCTCAATTAAAATAAAGGCAGATATGCGGTTTTTTATTCGTTTTTCCGCAATCTGCCTTGACTTTTAATAATTTACTGCCGTTTACTCGTCTTGTTTTTTCAGTCGATATTCCGTCGGGCTTACTCCGACATGCCGCCGGAACATGTCCGAAAAACGCTCTACCCCCGAAAAACCTACCGAATACGCTATTTCCGAAATGCGCAAGTCCGAATCGAGCAACAGACTTTTTGCTTTTTTAATGCGGTAATCGGTCAGATACGCATACGGCGACACGCCTTTTTTTTGGGTAAAATTGGTTGTGAAGTATGTTCTCGTAACGCCCAGCATATCTGCGATTGCCGTTATGCTGACCGCTCGGAAATAGTTGTTTTCGATATATTTCACGGCCTCGTCGACTACGTCCGGCGCGCTTTTCTGCACGGGCGACACGCTGTTTTTCAGTTTAGCGAGAAAATCAAACATTCCCGCGTTGAATTCAAGCGGATCGCCGCCGTTTCGCAACGAAAATTTACGATAAAGCGATTCGAGCGAATTCAGCGTCTCGCCGCCGACTTTTGCATAGGATATGTTGTCGGGCAATG
>USKH01000062.1 GCA_900555125.1 uncultured Clostridium sp. | reverse complement strand
TTGCATTTTGTGAAATTCAAATTCGTACAGCTGAGGACGAAAGTCTCGGCAATTATAAAACGGGAGACCACAGGTCTCCACTACGGATTGAAAGAGGCAACGGGTGCGTGGTTAACTCGAACGCTTTGTACCCGCTTGCGCACGAGATATAAATTTTTGAAAAAAAGCGGATAAGGGGCATTTAACGGTTGCAATTTATGAAAAATTTGCTAAAATATCGGTATAACTTCAATCGGAGGTAATTATGATCAATACGTTTTGCAAATTTCCGTTGTGGGAATGCACCCGTAAGCTTTCGGCAGTTGCTATGGGAAAGGAAAAAGCCGATCTCGTAATCGTTAACGCCAAGCTTATCAACGTTTGCACGCGGGAAATACTCGAGGGATACGACGTTGCCGTGTCAATGGGCAGAATAGCCGCCGTGGGCGACGTTTCCGCGTCGATAGGCGAAAATACGAAAGTCATCGACGGAAAAGGCAAGTTCCTGGCGCCCGCGTTTATGGACGGGCATATGCACATCGAATCTTCTATGCTGACCGCCGGCGAATACGCAAGAGCGGTTATTCCGCACGGCACTTGCGGTATTTTCTTCGATCCGCACGAAATATGCAACGTAAAAGGGCTGGACGGCGTTAAGTGCATGCTGAAAGACGCAGAAACCACGCCGCTTAAAGCAATGCTGGTTACGCCGTCGTGCGTTCCCGCCGTTCCCGGATTTGAGGATACCGGTTCGGAAATTCATCCCGCGGATATTGCCGAAACCATGAAATGGAAGCAGTGCGCGGGACTGGGCGAAATGATGAATTTTCCCGGCATAGTCAATTCGGATAAGCACACCCACGATATAGTGGGCGAAACGCTCAAAGCGGGCAAGGCGGTAACCGGACATTTTTCCATACCCGAAACCGGGGCAATGTTAAACGCCTATATCGCGGCGGGAATCAACTGTTGCCATGAGTCCACCACAGAGCAAAGCGCGCTTGAAAAAATGCGCAGAGGAATGTACGCTCAGCTTCGCGAAGGCTCGGCTTGGCATGACGTCGAAGAAGTGGGTAAAGCGGTTACCAAACACGAAGTGGACAGCCGTTTCGCATGCCTTGTTTCGGACGACTCTCACCCGCACACGCTGGTAAGCAGCGGACATCTCGATCATATTGTCGCCCGCGCGATAGAAGATGGCATCGACGCGGTAACCGCAATACAGATGGTTACCATAAACACTGCCGAATGCTACGGATTAAGCCTCGAACTCGGTTCGATTGCGCCCTGCAAATGCGCCGATATGGTACTTATTTCCGACCTTGAAAAGTGCGTCGTTGACGAAGTGTTCATCGACGGAGAACTTGTGGCAAAAGGCGGAAAAGCACTGTTTGAAAGAAAGAAATATTCCTATCCGGAAGAATATCGCCATTCTATAAATCTTGACAAGGTGGACGAAAGCGCGTTTAAGATTGCCGCAGACGGGAATGTCAGAGTTCACGTAATCGAAGTAATTCCGGCAAAGACCAGCACTATCGACATAATCGTGGAAATGACGGCGCAGAACGGTGAACTTAAAGCCGATCCCGCGCACGACATAATGAAAGCGTGCGTGTTCGAGCGTCATCACAGAACGGGTAACGTCGGCAAAGGCTTTATAACCGGATTCGGAATCAAAGACGGCGCGCTTGCGCAGACGGTGGCTCACGACGCGCACAATCTGCTGGTCGTAGGCACGAACGACAGCGATATGGCACTTGCCGTAAACACGCTTATCGAATGCGGCGGCGGATTGGTTGCCGTAAAAGACGGAAAAATAATCGGATTGGTAGAGTTGCCGGTAGCGGGACTTATGAACGACGTTTCGGTCGAAGAAATGGAAGAAAAGGTAAAAGTTCTGGAAAACGCGTGGAAGGAACTGGGTTGCGCTTTGCCGTCGCCTTTTATGACCATGTCCATTGTGTCGCTTGCATGCCTGCCCGAAGTGCGTATTACCGACAGAGGGCTTGTCGATTGCAGAACGTTTAAGTTTCTGGACCTTATAGAAAAATAAAAAGATAGAAAAAATAAAAAACAAGTATCGGTTGACGAACAAGTCGCCGGTACTTATTTTTTTATATATTCGGACGGCGTGAAGCCTGTCGTGTTTTTGAAAAGTCGCGTAAAATAAAACACGTCCGTAAAGCCGCAAAGTCGCGCGATTTCGCCGACGCGGAATTCTTTTTTGTCCTTTTGCGCGCTTTCTCTGAGCAGGTCTTTTGCGCGTTCGATTTTAAGCGTGTTTATATAATCCACCGGCGAGAGTCCGTACGCTTCGGCAAACAGCCTGCGAAGGTAAACTTCCGAAATTCCGCACAGCGATGCAAGAGAGGAAGAATATATTTTACCGCCTGAGTAGTTTTCGTGAATATAATCCACGGCGGGCGCGATTATTTTTTTGTGCGCGGACGGCGAATAGACGGCGTCGGCTTTCATTGCCGCGATTATCGCAAACAGGTATTCCATACATTTTTCGCGGTAACCGGGTCGTTTTTCACGCCAGACTTTTTCGGCTTTTACGAAATACGGAGAGAATGCGTTTTGAGATTTCGGGGTAAAAACAAACGGCTCTGTTTGCGTTAAGTCGGGCGAGGAAAAATTTATCGCCCAGCAGCCGCCTTTATCCGCAATGTTTTTTTCGACAGAAACGTCATACGTGGCGTTTTTAGGGAAAAACATAATCTGCCCGTTTTCGGGTAAAAACGATTTTTTGCCGAATTGCAACTTCGAATAAACTCCGGGATAATAAACCAGCCCGAAATTTTTTCTGTTCTCCATGCGGCTGCTGGTAAGCTCAGGCGTTACGAAAAGGACAAGTTCTATATCGTAGACGTGAAAGTAATTGTTAAAAAATTTTTCGTTTTCCACTGTATTTCTCCGTTTTTGCGCTTAAATATCGCATTGACCTTTGTAAACATTATAAACCGGTGTTTCGTATAAGTCAATCGTTTTCGTTTGTCTATTGATTTTTCGTTATGTTAGGTTTATAATTTGTTACGGATAAAACAAAAAGGAGAATAGCTGTTTTATGGTTAAATTCACTTTCGATAACGACAGAGAAGTTATATCGAATAAATATCATTTACAGAACAAGCCGTTCGATCCATATGCCCGTATGGCGTATCACGGCTATGATTTCGACGACAAAACCGGGCTGACGGATGAACAAATATGCGAAGGTCTTAAAGTCGTCCGCGAAAAAACAAAAAATCTTTCGCACCCCGAACGGAAAGCACGCGCCATAGAGTACGTTTTGCAGAACACGCGTATAGACATTAACCAAAGCGATTTCTTTCCGGGAATATATTCGCTTAACCGTCTTGCGAATAAAGTAACCTTCAACGAGTGGTACGACGAAGTTTTTGACGGGAAAATTCCGGGCGTCAAGGCGGAAATGCGCAAAATGTGCGATTCGGGAGCGGCGATTATATGGCCCGATTTCGACCACGTGGTGCCCGACTGGGAAGGCGTTTTATCACTCGGGTTTGCGGGGCTTGAACAAAGGGCGGAAAAGTACAAGGAAGAATGCGAGAAAAAAGGCTTGTTGACAGATGAGAAGCGCGCTTTTTACGACGGAATAATAATCGAATATAACGCCGTCTGTGATTTTGTAAAAAGGCTCTGCCTGCTCGCACGGGAAAAGGCAAAAGAAAGAGCGGGCGAAAGCGGACAAAGAGCGGCGTTCGTTGCCGACTGCCTTGCCCGAGTTGCCTGCGGCGCGCCGAAAAACATCTATGACGCCATGATGACTATGTTTATATATTTCATAGTGTCGGAATGTTTCGATTCTTATCAGGTGCGATCTCTCGGGAACGGGCTGGACGGAACGCTTTTGCGGTTTTACGAAGACGATATTAAAAACGGGGTTTTTACTAAAGAAGAAATCAAGCAGCTATTAAAATATTTTCTTTTCCAGTGGCAGGCTATCGGAAACTACTGGGGGCAGCCGCTGTATCTCGGCGGCACCGACAATGACGGGAAAACCAAGTACAACCAATTGTCTCGCCTTATTCTCGATGCGTACGACGAGATGCGCATATATAACCCTAAAATACAGATTAAAGTTAACGAAAACACGCCCGACGATATTTTAAATAAAGTGCTGAACATGGTGCGGCACGGCATCAGCAGTTTTGTGTTTATGTGCGAGCCGGGCATGATTAATGCCATGATGAGTTACGGAGCAACGTACGACGAGGCGCGTGAGGGAGATATTCGCGGATGTTACGAAACGGGCGTGCGAGCAAACGAAGTTTGTTCGGCAACAGGTTACGTAAACGCGGCAAAAGCGGTCGAATACGTTTTTTCCGACGGTTTTGACAAGAATCTTAACGACTATTTCGGATTTCGCACGGGCGAAATAACAAACGGGAACACGCCGTTTGAAAAGTTTGACGACTTTTATTCGGCAGTGCTGAAACAGTGGCGCGCTCTTATCGAAAAGACGATTGCAGCGTCCCTCGAGTACGAAAAATACATGTCGTACGTAAATCCGTCAAATATGTATTCGGCAACAATTAAAGGCTCGCTCGAAAAAGGTGCCGACGCATACCAGTGCGGCGTAAAATTCAACAATTCGTCTGTCCTGAATTGCGGGTTTGCTACTCTTGTCGACAGCGTAATGGCAGTTAAAGAGTTTGTTTACGACAAAAAAGAAGTAACGCTTCAAACGCTTAAAGCCGCGCTGGACAGCGACTGGAAGGGTTACGAACGTCTGCGTGCCACCATAAAAAACAGCGTTCATAAGTACGGAAACGACGATAAGCATGCCGACATCTATGCGTCTGCGATGGCAACGTTTTTCGCAAACCAAGTAAACAATCGTCCTAACGCAAGGGGCGGCGTTTATAAAGCCGTCATGCATTCGGCAATGACGTTCAAGTGGGAAGGAGAAAAAACGTTCGCAACGCCCGACGGCAGAAAAAAAGGCGATGAAAATTCCAAAAACGGCTCGCCGTCAATCGGGGCCGACCGCAACGGCGTTACGGCGGCTGTTTCTTCGGCGGTTAAATTACGCCCGTATATTTATACCGAAAGCTTTTGTCTCGACCTTATGCTGCATCCGTCGGCATGCGAGGGCGATGAAGGACTTTGCGTCATGCGCGCACTCGTGAAAACTTATATGCGCGGCGGAGGAATGGCTATTCAGTTTAACGTGCTGGACATAAAAACGCTTCGCGACGCACAGGCTCATCCGGAAAAATATCCCGCTCTTCAGATTCGCGTGTGCGGCTGGAACGTTTTGTGGAACAATTTAAGCCGAGCCGAGCAGGACGCATATATCGCAAGAGCCGAGAACGCGCGCGGCTGAAAAGACAAAGCATTGTTTTAATATAAAAGACACGGATTTATAAAGACAAAAATAAGCAAAAAAGTTAAAAACGACTCTTTTAGGGAGCGGCTTCGTTGACATAAGCCGCTTTTTTTGCTATAATCGGATATGGCGTTCGGCTTTGCCCGGCAAGTAGCCGGACAGAACGATGGAAACGCTTTTCAGAAATGAAAAATATCGATGGGAGAAAGCTGTTATATGGACAGAAAATATGCGGAATTTGCCGCGCAAAAGGCAATAGAATTACTTGCAATCGACAGCCCGTCGGGCTTTGCCGACAAGGCGACCGATTGGGTTGTGGAAGAGTTTTCTTCGCTCGGATTCAAAGCGAAAAAAACAGTTAAAGGCGGAGTGCTGACAGACCTCGGCGGAACAGACGTCGACGACGCGCTTTTACTGGAGGCGCACGCGGACACTCTTGGCGGAATGGTGTGCGAAATCAAAGGCGACGGCAGACTTAAAATAACCAACATCGGCGGGATGAACGCCAATAACGCCGAAGCCGAAAACGTACGCGTTTATACCCGCGACGGCAAAATTTACGAAGGAACGGCGCAGCTTATAAACGCGTCGCTGCACGTTAACGGTGAATACAACGACATAAAGCGCACGTTCGACAGTATAGAAATCGTTCTGGACGAGGACGTAAAAAACGCCGCCGACGTCAAAAATCTGGGCATCGAAAACGGCGATTTCGTGTGTTTCGAGCCGCGCAGCCGCATCACGGAAAGCGGTTATATTAAAAGCAGATTTTTAGACGACAAACTGTCGGTGGCAATTCTTCTCGGCTTTGCCAAGTATATTTCGGACAATAAAATAACTCTTCCGCGTAAAACTTTTATTCATGTAACCGTCTACGAAGAAGTGGGACACGGCGGTTCGGCTTCGGTGCCGCAGGGCGTAACCGAGGCGATAAGCGTGGATATGGGCTGCGTGGGTAAAGGGCTTGCCTGTACGGAAAAACAAGTGTCCGTATGCGTTAAAGATTCGGGCGGACCGTACAGCTATCAGGTTGTAAGCGGACTTATCAACGCCGCAAAAAGGGAAAATGCCGACTACGCCGCCGACGTCTATCCTCACTACGGTTCGGACGTCGAAGCGACTTTACGCGCCGGCAACGACATTCGCCACGGACTTATAGGAGCGGGCGTATATGCAAGCCACGGTTACGAAAGAAGCCATATCGACGGCGTTTACAACACGCTTAAAGTACTGAAAGGCTATCTTAAAATATAAAAACGGGAGAAAAGCATGACTTTTGAAATAAAAGGCAATCAGTTTTATAAAAACGGCAAGCAGATAAAGATAATATCGGGAGCTGTACATTATTTCCGCAATCTGCCGGGAACCTGGCGCGATATCTTCAAAAAAATGCGCGCTATGG
>USKH01000061.1 GCA_900555125.1 uncultured Clostridium sp. | reverse complement strand
AAAAAGTAACACCCGGGAGCCGCAAATTCTTCTTTAACGGCGTCGTAAACTTTGTCGAGTACGATTACCGATTGTTCGGACGCGCAAATCATGCCGTTGTCGAAAGTTTTGCTGTGTATAATCGAATTTACCGCAAGCCCTATATCGGCGGTGTCGTCTATTATCGCCGGAGTATTTCCTGCTCCCACTCCGAGCGCCGGTTTTCCCGACGAATACGCGGCTTTAACCATACCGGGTCCGCCGGTTGCCAGAATTATATCCGCTTCCTTCATCAGAAGATTTGTCATGTCAAGCCCAGGCACGTCTATCCATCCGATAATGCCCTCCGGCGCACCCGCTTTTACGGCGGCTTCGAGGACTGTTTTTGCGGCGGCAATGGTCGAGCGTTTTGCTCTCGGATGCGGGCTTATTATTATTCCGTTTCGCGTTTTAAGGCAAATAAGCGTTTTGAAAATAGCGGTAGACGTCGGATTAGTGGTGGGAATGACCGCGGCGACAAGTCCGACGGGCTCGGCGATTTTTTTAACGCCGAACGCCTTGTCCTCTTCTATAACGCCGCAAGTTTTTGTGTTTCTGTACGCGTTGTAGATATACTCGGCGGCATAATGATTTTTAATCACTTTGTCTTCGACAACGCCCATGCCGGTTTCCTCAACGGCAAGTTTGGCAAGCGGTATGCGAGCCTTGTCGGCGGCAATTGCGGCGGCAAGAAAAATCTCGTCCACACGTTCCTGCGAATATGTGGCAAAAATCTTCTGGGCGGCGCGCACTCTTTCAATCGCGTTTTCCAGCGACTGCGTATCGTTGACCTCCGGATAGGTTTTTTGTTCCATATATCTTATTCTCCTTTTAATATTGTCGATTACAGGCAGGCGGTAAGCACGGCAAGTGAAGAAGCAAGGTTTTCGTCTTTTATCTTTATGCTCTCGGGCGCGGTAAGGCTTGCGGGCGCAAAGTTCCATATTCCCGCAACGCCCGCCTGAACGAGCGCGTCACACACCGACTGAGCCTGACTTTCCGGCACGGTTATTATGCCTATTTTCACGTCGTGGTCTTTGCAGAACGACGTCATGTCGCTCATCGGCAGTATATCTTTATTATCGGCAAATTTGCCGCATTTTTCCGCGTCTTTATCGAAAGCCGCGCAAATATCTATTCCGAATTCGGGAAAACCGTCGTAACACAGCAAAGCTTTGCCAAGCTTTCCCGCTCCCACTATCACGGCGCGCGTGATTTTTCCGCTTCCCAGAACCGCTTCGATATGCGAAATAAGCTCGGAAACGAAATATCCTATTTTCGGTTTACCCGCTCCGCTGACGATTGCAAGGTCTTTTCTGACCTGAACTTCGCCGAGTTTAAGCGCTTTTGCTATCGACGAAGAAGAAATGGTTGTCTTTTCGTCGGTGTGCAACGAACGTAAGTAGTGCAAATAGACCGGAAGCCTTTTCATTACCGCGTTTGGTATTTCTTTAGCGCACATATCGTACTCCTTTTTTCTTTCGTGCGGCTTATTTCGGCATAATCCGCATTTAAGCTTTATTTTATCGATATAATTGTATCATTTTATTATTTGAAAATCAAATACTTATTTTACATACGGTTATATCATTTTTGATATGCGATTTTGCGGTATAAAAAAGCGAAAAAACTTTTTAATCCTGTCTTTCCGCGAATATCAAAAAGCAATAAACGGCTCCGACGGTCGCGTTGTTCTTAAATCAGGTCGTATATGCCGGAAACAGAAAAACGGGAGAGCAACGCATATTGCTCACTCCCGTTTTTTACCGAACACGATTATTTTTTATTGAAGTATTTTATCACCGGCGACTTCAGTATTCCCGTTTCTTTAAGCTGATATTCGTACGCCCATTCCGCACCATGCGTATACCAGTAGTTCGGTCCCTTCCACGGAATATCGAGACAAGCGTGCAGTCCGCCAAAGGTGTTTACTCTCGACACGTGAGCGGTTAACTCAAGCTCGTGTTTGCCCGATTTAAGGTTTTTAATCTCAATCGAATACGGGCACCAGGCAATTATCCCGGCGTCTTTTCCGTCAATTTTTGCAGTTACGACGGCGGCATCGAACAACGTGGCGGACACTTTAACGTCGCAATCTTTCTCGCAATTAAACGGAATTTTGTACGTAAAGTCCGCTCCGTAGAACGGGAAGCCCTGCCTTGTCAGGTCGCCGAACGCAACCGTTTTGGGCTTTGCGATTATTTCGGCGCGTTCGCCTTGCGTTTTTACGCCGAATTCGCCAAGAACGAACATGTTTTCAAGGCTTGTGCGCTTGCCGAACGGCACGAGAGCCACTATTTCGTTTTCGCCTTTTTTAAGTCTGCCGAGCGGCATCGTGTAAATTCGCTTGTCGGTGAAATAGCCGTCATAGTTTACGGGAACTTCCGCGCCGTTTAACCACACTTTCTCCGCTCCCTCGGTGGCGAGTTTGACAAGCGGTCGCACTCCGCTGTTAAATTTAAAGCGCAGATAAACTTTCTTTTCGGGTTTTACTTCGCCGATTACCCACGGCTGAACGTCGCGTCCGTCCGCCAGCGGATAGTCGTACCGACGGCGAAGCGCAAGGTCTACGCGCAGCATTTCCTCGCGCGGCATGTATTCCTTTCCGTCCGCAGACCACTCGGGCATATCCAGAACAAGAACGTTTTTCTCGCCGTTTTTATATTCGACAAAAGTGCGTATCTCTTCCGTTTTGTCCGGTTTTACGTTATCGGCGGCAACAAACGAGCATTCGCCCCTGCCGTTTTCGAGTTTTAAGAGCAGACTGTCGAAACGGTAAAAATCTTTAACCACAACGGTGTTGTCGTTTTCGTAATAGAAATTCGCCGGCTCGGTTTTGCCCGTAATCGTATTGTAAATTAACGGCGTTACGATGCCTTTCAGCGTTATTCTAAGCGTTTTTTTGTCGTTGTGACCTTCTTTGCGATTGTCCGCAAGCACCTTTCTGCCGCGCGCTATAAACAGCCATTCGGCGCCTCCGTCCTTTCTCTTTCTGTAAATGTATTCGTCGGCGGGGACTCCTCCGTTATCGGTGATTTTAACGTCGCGGAATTCGGAAAGAGCGGAAAGAAGCGGCTGTTTGGCAAATTCGCAATGCTCGGCAATCGAATACAGTTTGTCGACCGCATCCGACTTTTTGCCGTCCGCAAACTGCGGTTTGCCACCGAGGAAAATGACTGTACCTCCGTTTTCCGCAAACTTCTGAAGCGCGTTTATCGTAGTCGAGCGCAATGTGTCGGCTCCTGCCACAACCACCGCGGAATACGACATTTTACCCACTTTAAGCATGGGTTTGTCGCTTTCTTCATACAGATCGGGCAAAAGCGATTCGCTGATATAATCGAAATCTATCGTGCCGAACAACAGCCAGTTTATTACGTTGTCGAAGTCGGCTTGCAACTGCGCGCGTTTTGCCGCCGTTGTCTGATTGGGACCGTACGCAAGCCAATAACTCTCAATAGGGTGAATTACCGCCACTTTTACGTCCGCTTCTCCGCGAGTCATTGCCGTGTTTACTCGTGCAAAGTGGTTTTCGACATACGGATAGTTTTTGTACCATTCCGACTGATAGGATATGCTTGCGGGATAATCTCTCTTTGCCGAACCGCGCATGCTAACCCACGAAAGGTGCGGCACTCTCACCGTAACGCCGAGAGCCGCCTGCCAGTCGCCCTGAGATTTATGCCCCTTAAAGTCGAAATCCCAGCCGGTGACACCGTAAAGTTCGCTCATCATACCTTCACGTCCCAACTGATTGACTGCGGACTGACACTGTTTTGCGGTGGTGTATTCGTAATTGTCGCACAACATGTCAATACCGGGAATATCGAAGCCGCGATAAGCGCGCATGGTTTCGCCCAAAAACTCGGTTTGCGATTCAAGAGTGGGTTCGTGCATCATATGCCCCGTCAGCGCGATATTATGCTTATCGCACCACGTGCCTATCCGATCGGAAAAAGCGCGCGTGAAAAGTTCGCACACGAAGTCGTGAAAATAATAGCGCACGGTTGCCGGCTCGCACTTTTTGTCCCAGATTACCTCCGGGAAGCGATCGAGAATATCGAAACCGTATTTTTCACGGAACTTTTGCGGCAAAGCGGGCGTCCACTGGCAAGTAACGTCCTCTTTGGAAAATGCGAAAGAGAGCGTCGAACATTTGCTAAGCTGCGGCTCGTCGGTGAAAATCGACGGCACGGTTTTGCCGAATTTGTCGCCCAGCTCTTTATAATATTTTTCGTGAGTAATTTTTATAAACTGCGCCACGGCTTCGGGATTCATGGTGTCTATATAGCTTTCGCCGTTGTACCAACCGCTGCCGGCGGAAGAAACCATAACGGCATAACGCTTCTCTCCCTTTGCCGTCTCTCCGGCGTTTATGCGCTTATAAGACGACAAATAACCGTCTTTATCCAGGCAAACGTCGTACGCCGCCAATAACACGGGGTGAATATATCCCGATTTGTTTTCGCCATTTTCGTTTGCAGTGCCGTCTTTATCCGAAACTAGTCCGAATTTTTGCAAATCGGCGGTAAAAACAAGCGTACGCTGGCGATATTCGTGATTTTTAGTGACCATGCCGCCCGCGGCACCCGACGGCCAGCGGTCCTCGTCGTATAAATAGGCGAGCATTTTTTCTTTTTCGGCTTTATTTGCGCACGCCTTTACCAGGTTCATAAACTCATCGCCGAGATAAGGCGTTGCCATGCCGCAACGAACATGCATATGAAATCCGCCGAAGCCCATTTTTTTGAGTTGCTCTATCTGCCAGAGCAAATCGTCTTTATCGAGATTGTCGTTCCATGCCCAAAAAGGCGTTGCCCGATACTCTGAGGTCGGATTTTCAAACAATTTGTCCGATAGTTGCTTTCTGTCGTTTTTTTCGTAAAACATCTTTTCTCTCCTTATCTTGCGCACATCGCATTTAATTTATATGAATTATATCACTTGCAAAAAATATAATCAATCGGTTTTTTTTGCAAATATGTAGGGTTTTCGTACTTCTTTACGCCCTTCTGTAATAAATACGGAATACCAGCTCGGTGCCGGGCTCGTTTATGCCCGAAAGAACGTTTTCCGAATTTCCGGAATCGAAGACATACCCTTCGACTTGCGGCGGAATTATGCTTACTTCGCAATTTACCGGCTGTTCGAGATATTCGGTTTTGTCGGGAAGAAAAGCAAACGTCCCGTCGTCTCTTTGCAGATAGGTTTCCACGCGACACCTGCCGGCAAACTTATTTAATTCGTATTTCAGGAAAAAGTTTTTGTCGCCGGTAGCGGTAACGGGAAAATTTACTCTTTCGCCCTCCTCGTCCGTCCATACTACGTCGTAACCTGCTTTTTCTTGGCACTCCGGCGGAAGTACGCGCTCGCCCCTTTTAAGCGTGACTTCGGAGATAACGGTTCGGTTTTCGCCGTAAAAACAAAACTCGTACGACGGACGAACGTCTTTTTCGGCACAACCCGTAAAAAGCGTAAAAACTATTGCAATTGCCATAAAGACTACGGCAAACTTAATTCTTTTCATTTTGACTTCTCCCGTAAAAAAACTAACCCAGACTCGGCATCCGCATTGCCCCTTGACGAATATTATAATACATCGTGTAATTTTTGTCAATGCGACATGTACCGTCTTCTCTTGTTTTTCCATGCATGTTGAGAGCATTGGGCTTTGATTTCGTTGACCGCTTGTAAAATTTATGTTACAATGAGCGATATGGACAGATATTATTCTTTCAATAAATACGCACGCGAAAAGTTCGGGTGTAAAATCTATAAACTCGCTCTTTCGGGCGGCATGACGTGTCCCAACCGCGACGGTACGCTGGGGACGAGAGGCTGTATTTTTTGCAGCGAAGGCGGCAGCGGAGATTTTGCTCAACCGCCCTGCGCGTCGGTAGCCGGACAAATCGAAAAAGCCAAAAGCAAAGTTGCAGGAAAAACAGGCGAAAATGCAAAATTCATAGCCTACTTTCAAAGCTACACCAACACTTACGCGCCGCTTGAAAAGCTGAAAACTTTGTTTTCGGCTGCAATAAAACCCGACTGCATTGCCGCGCTGTCTGTTGCCACTCGCCCCGACTGCCTGCCCGAGGAAGTCGTGGAATACCTGGGCGAACTTAATAAAATCAAACCGGTTTTCGTCGAACTGGGGTTGCAGACCATTCACGAAAAAACAGCAGAATATATAAGACGCGGCTATTCTCTTTCCGTGTTCGACGCTGCCGTTAAAAAATTGAAAGCGGCAAAACTCAACGTCGTCGTACACATTATTCTCGGTTTGCCGGGCGAAAGTCGCGACGATATGCTGGAAACGGTGCGTTACGTCGGAAAAAGCGGCGCGGACGGCATAAAACTACAACTGCTTTACGTACTTCGCGACACGGATTTGTGCGCCGACTACGAAAAAGGCTTGTTCCGAACGCTTGAAAAAGACGAATACATAGATATTTTGGGAGATTCGATAAATATTTTACCGGAAAACATGGTAATTCACCGACTAACCGGCGACGCACCGAAAAAATTGCTTGTATCGCCCTTATGGTCTGCCGATAAAAAAGCCGTTCTTGCCGCAATATATCGTACGTTCGAGCAGAAAAACATCATGCAAGGTTCGGAATACGAAAATTTTTAAAAAGCGGGTGGCTTTTTTATTCTACCGCTTTCAGGCTTTCGTTCATCTTTGTTTTCACGATTTTCGGTCTTAACATAAGCGTTACGAGCAAGGTGAAAAAGAAAACGATAACGGGAACAAGAAGCCACATAAACCAGCTGACGTTTCCTACGCTTCCGAATCCTATTGTTTTAAAAACGAGCGTTGCAAACCCGATTCCGACCGGATAGCCGAAAATTATTCCCAAAAAAGTGCTGATATAAATTTCGCGATAAATATATCCGCATATTTCGCCGTCGTGATACCCGAGCACCATAAGCGTTGCTATTTCTCTTTCTCTT
>USKH01000060.1 GCA_900555125.1 uncultured Clostridium sp. | reverse complement strand
AACGCTTGCCCCCTACGTATTACCGCGGCTGCTGGCACGTAGTTAGCCGGGGCTTTCTTACGAGGTACCGTCATTCTTCGTCCCTCGCGACAGAAGTTTACAATCCGAAGACCTTCTATTCCTTCACGCGGCGTTGCTGGGTCAGAGTTTCCTCCATTGCCCAATATTCCCGACTGCTGCCTCCCGTAGGAGTCTGGGCCGTATCTCAGTCCCAGTGTGGCCGATCACCCTCTCAGGTCGGCTACCCATCGTCGCCTTGGTGGGCCGTTACCTCACCAACTAGCTAATGGGATGCGAGCTCATCTCTAACCGATAAATCTTTGACCCCTCGAAGATGCCTTCATGTGGTCTTATGCGGTATTAGCACCTATTTCTAAGTGTTATCCCCCAGTTAGAGGCAGATTGCTCACACGTTACTCACCAGTCCGCCACTAATGTATTTCTACATTCGTTCGACTTGCATGTCTTAAGCACGCCGCCAGCGTTCGTCCTGAGCCAGAATCAAACTCTCATGTTTGTTGTATCTAATCTGTTATTTAAAACAGTATTAAATCACTTGAAACAATTTCGTTCTCTCTTGGCTTAGTTCATAATGTCTGACTAATTTTTTCCAAAATTGACTTTTAATTGTGTAAAATTCGTTTTTGTTGTTTTGCTTTCACTATTCTTTTGTCAATGTGCTTCCGCTGCCGCAATTCGTGACAGCCCTTATATATTATCATAAAGCGCACCCTCTTGTCAAGCATTTTTTAGGCAATTTTGAAATTTTTTTAAGATATTTTGTCTTTTATTACAAAGCGACGAATATGATTGTAATTTCGCATACCCGACATAATTTATTCGATGAACAAAAAATTAAAAGCGCACAGAAAGATAATGTCTGCGCGCCGTTAATTTGTTTTTAATACCGACAGGGAATTCAGTCTTCGTCCTTATCGTCCTTATCGTCTTTTTCGTCGTCCTCTTCGTCATCTTCGTCTTCTTCGAAATCGTTGGGATCGACGTTGGAAAAATCAAAATCGTCGGGTTCGTCGGAAGAATGCGAATCGTCTTCTTCCTCTTCGTCCTCGTCGTTAAGTTCGTCCTCGCCAAGTCCTTCGAGAGAAAGCGGTTCGTCCTCATCCTCCTCGGTTTCCTCGAATTCTTCGTGCCAGTCGTCGTTGTTTTCGGCTTCTTCTTCGTTTTTCTGCTTTTCGCGTTCCTTTGCGCACATAAAGCACATATCCTCGTCCTCGCTTATATAATTGACCTTACAGATAGGACAAAGTTTTTCGGAAGACTCTACTTCTTCCTCGGGGATAAGTATACCGGGATCGATAAGTCCCATCTCCGCCTTGCAGACGGTGCAGTACTCTTCGCTTTCTTCTATATAATTAAGTTCGCAACGCGGACACAAGATGTAATTTGCCATATTTTTCTCCTACGATAATTTCGCCAATATTATATGCATTTCAAGCGTGTTTGTAAACTGTTTTTACGGGGTATCTCCGAAATTTTTGTCAAAAACGGAAACTATTTCTTTATTTTTTGTTTTTGCATAATCTATGGTCTGTTCGGTACCGCCGCTTTTGCCGTAACTTAGCGCAATAAGACGATCGCATTCGTCCACCATATAGCGATTGCGCACATGCATGCACCATGGCGTATAATTATCGGAAAGCACGGTAACTTTATCCGCATTTTTCATGACGGCATCGTACCTGCGCCGATAATCCGAGCTCCAGCGCGACGACTGTCCTTTATACGGCACGGCGCATTCGAGAAACACCGACGGATTACATTGCTTTATTTCCAGAACGCATTCGGCAAAAAACATATCTCCGCCCTGAGCCATGCCGCTGATAAACCGAGTAAAGCCGTCGCACACGGCAAGCTCTACTTTTCGCATAATCGCCGCACGGACGGCAATACACCGCTCGTCGTTCTCGTCGTAACCCCACGGTAATTTTTCGGGACGATTGCCCGTAAACGCACACGTCTTTTTCATACCCGTGTATTATATCATAAAGCTTGACGATATGCAAATTTTTCAGCATATAAATTTTGTAAAATTATGACGATTATCACGCGTTTATACGGTTAAATTCAAATAAAGCAAAATTTGAGGCATAAAAAAACTCCCCTACGCCGTCAGCCGCAAGGAGAGTTTATTGTGTTTGATTTTGATTTGCGATTAAAAATCGCTGATTCCGAGAAGGTAATCCGCGGAAACCGAGAAATATTTGCAAAGAGCAATGATATTTTCGATGTCGGGCTGAGTCTGTCCGTTTTCCCAATGGCAGTACGTAACCTGAGTGATTCCGAGCTCGTCCGCAACGTTGCGCTGGGTAACCTTCATGACTTTTCTGAGTTCTTTTAATCTTTCTTGTATCTTATTCATAACACCACCGTAATTACGACTTTGCGTCGTTTATGTTAAAATATTTTTTCATCATTAAACTTGTGCATTCTTCTGGCTGTTTTTTGCCTTATCCACAGCGTCTTTGATGCATTTATAGATTTCATAAGGGTCTTTTACATGCATGAAAGCGTACATTCCCGTATTGGGAATTGTGGGGCTGGCAAGAGAACCGAACCTTAAAGTGCCTGTACCGCGCCGCAACATCTTATCGAAGACGGTTATGCTGACGTCAATAACGCCTATCGAATCGAGATCGAGACAACGGTAGTACACACCGAATACGCCGCATCTGATGATTATGCGCTTATTTGTATAACAATAGCCCACATTTCTGTACCATACCGCGTCTAAAAAGCAGTTTACGATAAGTCCGACCAAAAACACCGCAGACGGAATAAATCTGTACCACAACGTTGGCGCCTCTTCCTTATCGGTAGGGAATATGACTGCAAGCGTTGCAAACAGAACTATCGTAAGACCTACTACGCAGTACGTGAGTATTGCCATAAAGAAAAACTTGAATTTTTCGGGCTTGTACGAACCCGAAATGCTTTCGTCCTTATCCAGGACGTCGGAAAACCATTCGCGCATTATACCCTGTCCTCGTAACGCTCTGCAGTGATTTCCTTTCCGTTTACGTTCAGTTTGCATATGCGAGCCGTACGATATTCCGTATAGCCTTCGGTTTTGGGCTTCCAGTCGCGTCCGTGATAGACGGCGTAGAATTCGCCGTTATGCTCGATAACGCTGTTGTGACCGGTTCCCTCCTCGAACTCGTTTTTTGCGAGCAGAGGTTTGTACACATCGTCGGACGGGTACTTTTGAAACTTGATTTTTGTAAGATCGTTTTCGCTTGTATGCGCATAGGCATAGCCGACGAAATAATATTCGTTTTCATAGCAGTTTCCGCTGTACAAAACATAGTGCCAGTCTCCTTTACGGAAATAGAAAGCACCCTCAATCGTGTACCAATCCTGATCGGGACGGAAACGGGCTTTTGCCCAAAGCTCTTCCTTTAAGGAAGGACGGATTACCGGCACCGGCTTTCCTTCGGGCGTGAACGGATCGAGCATACGGTCAACCACTATATAAGTGCCGCCCATAGCAGATTGATAGTCGTTCATGGAATAAAACAAAAACAAACCCGCGTCGTTTTTGACAATGTGCGAATCAATTGAAAAAGGTTGCAAAATTTGCTTAGCGTTTTCAAACGGACCTTCGGGCTTGTCCGCCGTCATGACAAACATTGCCTCTTCGTGAGTGTCGGTTGCCTTTTCGGGCATACACGAAACGTACATGTAAAACTTACCATCGAGTTCGATGACCGAAGGCGCCCAATATTCCTTCTTTCCTTCTACGGCGCCGGTTTTACCGAGGTATTCGTAACCGCCGAACAAATCGTCCGAGCGATAGACGTTTACTCCGTCGTTACCCGTAGCATAAATATAGAACTTACCGTTCGCCTCTATCATATAGGGATCCGGTTGAGAATAGTCTTGCAACTTTGCGGCAGTAATAAGCTTCATGCCGATCTTACCTCCGATCAACATTTCATCCTTTCTAATACAGTTTACTATATTTCAAAAAAGTTGTCAACCTTTTTAAGGATTTTTTTATAAAATAATTTTTTTAATAGATTTTTACAATGTTTTTAAGCGGAAATACCGTAAAATGATAGATAAACGGCAATAACTATTTATTTTTTCACTCATACTATTGACAAAACGCCAAATTCGTGGTACAATTTTATATATCAATAAACCGAAAATAGGAGACGGCCATGAGCAGAATCATTACAATAGGAAGAGAATTCGGTAGCGGCGGACGAGAACTCGGACGCAGGTTTGCGGAAGAGCTCGGCATAGAATACTATGACAAAGAAATTCTTGCGGCAATAGCACAGCACACTTCCCTTTCCGAACAATACGTTGCGCAAATTCTGGAAAAACAACCGCATGCGCTTTATCCCATTGCAATAGGACAGTCGTTTACGACGCTCAATCAATATTATGTAGGACAAATTCAGTCGGTATACCGTGCGCAAAGCGAAATAATAAACTCGCTTGCAGATAAATCGGACTGCGTTATTATAGGAAGATGCGCCGATTATATTCTTCGCGACAAGCACCCGTACCGGATATTCGTTTATGCAGACATGAAAAGCCGCATAGCTCGCTGCAAAAAAAGAAGTCCCGAATCCGAACATCTGAGCGACAAGCAGATAGAAAAACACATTAAATCCATCGATAAAGACCGCGCGAAATTCTATTCCTACTTTACCGGCAACAAGTGGGGTGCGCGCGAAAACTACGATCTGTGCGTAAACACAACAAACACCGACATAAAACAGTTGGTTGCCAATCTTTCAAAGATGTTCAAATAGACAATTACAGCGCATAATACGCAAAAACGAGCTGACCGTTTACTTCGGTTCGCTCGTTTTATTTTAGATTCAAAGAAGATCGGCTTTTTGTTTTAATGCTTTTATATCTGTTTTTTCGACAGCGCAGAAAGCTCTTCCTCCGTCATTCCCGTCAGGGACAAGAACTCCGGCAAGGAAACCAAAGACGCTCCGCATTGTTTTGCTCGTTCGGCCTGTGTGCTTTCGGCATTGGTACAAACAAATAAATCGCAATCGTGCGACGAACAAAGTCTGCCGCCAAGCGAATATATTTTTTCCGCAAGCACAATCATCTTACGATAATTTTTGCTTTCAAAAGCGCGCTCGAACGATATTTTTTTGCCCGACAGCACGCCTTTGGTTCCGGCATAGCGATTTTTAAGTTCGGCGCAATTCATACGAAACACTATTACGTCTTTTTTGCGCATTTTGTCGATGTTGGAAATGCTGTGTCCGTCAAACGTAATATTGCCGTCCGCCGTTTCGCCGCAGCACTGCGGATAAGCTTTTATGGCTTCGGGCAAACTCATTCCTATTTCTTCCAGCATTTTCTGAAGTATTTCGAGTGTGAAAAACGCGTCGTCGTCAGACTTGTGCAGAATATTTTCCTCGTCCTGCTCTATTCCGTATAAATCGATCACCTTCTGAAGACTGCGGATGTTGCCCTCGTTGTGAATGGCGGCGTCCAGTCGCTGGGTGTCGAAAAATTTGAAAGACAGTTGCGGAAGAGAATACCTCATACACGCGCGGCGAATAAAGCCGGCGTCGTTGCTTACCGCAAAACCCACCACGAAGTTTTCGGGATTTTCGACAAGAGATTTTATAAACTCGTATCTGTCGGGAAATTTCGGAGCAGCGTAAAACTCATCTTTATCGTAAGCGAGACTTATGCCCTGCGTTCCCGCCCGGTTTGTGAGAACAAATTTACTTTCGGGATTTATAAGTACGTCGTTTTGTTGCAAAACGTTGAAATTTTCGTCGGCAAGCACGTATCCGAAACTACAAATATCGTTACCGTTGCTGCATTCCATGTCCAAAAACAAGTAGTTCATAATTAGATTATACCCGTAATGACTTATATAGTCAAGCAAATTAAGACGGAGAGGCAATAACGACATAAAAAAACCGTCCGACAAAAAATCGAACGGAATAATTTTTTATTTTGCAGTTTCTTCGGATTGCTTTTCCGCAAGCTGTAATCTCTGCTTTTTAGCTTCCTCTTCCGGTTCGCGAACGTAGTAATTGTACAGTTCTTCAACCGCAAACTGAAGCTTTGTAAGCGGATTGGTGTGCACTACCGGATACATAAAGTAGCTTTCGTTGTCGGTTGCGATATCGAATGCGTTGCCCTGTTTTCGGAAATTGTAATCGATGTGCAACGAATACATACTTGCCACCGACTTGTTAAGTTCGAAAGTTTCGCCGTTATCCAGTTTTCCGCTGAACGTAAATCCGTCTTTATCGTGACGGCATCTTACGGTGCCTTCATAACGCATTTCACGCGAATTTATGTGATGAGTTACGCGTACCGCGTCCTCGAAACAATACGTTCCCGCTTCGATTTCCTTTCTGACTTCCGCCCTTTCCCACAGATACCAATCGGGGACATGTTCGAAATAGGTTTCGCCTTCCGTTGCGTGGAGGCGGCTGTATCCGTCCATTTCCCACTTGTGTCCGCAGGCGTTGCACCATATGTGCGTTCCGTCCGAATCGGTTTGATATTCGGCTCCGCAATGCGGGCATTTATATAGTATTTTATGAATATTGAGCGCGCGGTTTTTGCTTTTCATCCAAAGTTTATGCTCGTACTGATAGGCATACTGATCGTAAACAAAGGATTTTTCCAGTCTTTCCTGGATTTGCTCGGGAGTAAGCGTTTTTGTTTCTTCCGCCGTTATGAGAACGCTGGTTTTTGCGGTAACGGGAATGTCACGGTACGGATGTTTACACCACTGCGGAGAACGAAGAAAGTTGTTTTCGATGCTCAACCGAATTACGGGAACGCCCATAATCTTAACCATTTTCCCCATGCCGCCGTCAATACATTCGCCTATTCCGCCGACAACAAAACGCGCTTCGGGATAAATGACAACCGGAATTTTCTCCTTCATTACGGCACGCATGATATGTTTTGCCGTTACGGTGCCGTGTGTGAACTTACGCTTGGGTATCATTCCCATTTTACGGAACAGCCATTCTTTTCC
>USKH01000059.1 GCA_900555125.1 uncultured Clostridium sp. | reverse complement strand
TAAAAGTAAAAAAACTATACACGGGAATTGACCGGGCAGAAATCGCGAAAAGAAACAAACTTACGCTTATTTTTTCGATTATAGCGGTCGTAATAGCAATTGCCGTGCCGTGCATGCCCATGCGGAAGGGTCTTACGATTTTGCACGATAAGTACGGATTCGTCGTCTATTCGGTATGTGTTATTTTATGGGTCGCAAATGCGATAACCGCGGTGTATTGCCTTGTTTCGCACTTTACATTATATAAAATAAGGTCGGAAATATACGAACATCAGAAGCCTGCGCTGAAAGGCGACTGGCATACGTTCGGCGGAATAGAAATTCAGCTGGTTTTGTCCGGAGTCGTGCTGCTTGTCGAGCTTTTTATGCTGGTACGCTGGTTCGATTGGCAGACGCTGCTTGCTTCCTGCGTTGCCGCGCTCGGATTTGCAGCCGCGTTCGTCGTAAGAAAAACCACTTACGACTCGTTTAAGAATTTAAGCGAAACGTCGCCTGCGGAAAAGCTTGCAGATGGAAACGGAAAGGTTGTCGGAGAGGATAAAGATACAGCCGAAAAATCGCCCGAAAACGAAGAAGTGTCCGATTTTTACGACAAAGACTGAATAAGTCGAAAAAGGAGCGAAAATGTATATCGAAACAACCGAAAGAATAGAAAAGAAAGGAAAATGGCAGGTAGTCGTATGCGGCGGAGGCGTGGCGGGAGTTGCCGCTGCGGTAACCGCGGCGCGCGCCGGTAAAAAAACGCTGCTCATCGAAAAAACTCTGTCGCTGGGCGGACTTGCAACCAACGGGCTTGTAAATTATTTCGTGCCAATGTGTAACGGAAGAGGCAAACAGATAATATTCGGCATGGCGGACGAAATGCTTCGCCTTGCAATGAAAACAAGCTGGACTACGGTTAAAGATTGCTGGAAGTACGACTATCCCGAAAAACAAGGGCGGCTGGACGGCAAGTTTTCGCCCGCTATATTCGCGCTTGCGCTTTCCGATATGGCTCAAAATGCCGGCGTGGAAATTTATCTCGATACGATAATAAGCGGCGCAGACGTCGAAAACGGACATATTAGCGGCATAATAATCGACAGCAAGTCGGGTCGGGAATATATAGAAGCAGATTATTTCGTGGACGCCACCGGCGACGCAGACCTGTTGTGGCGCGCGGGCGTTCCTATGGTTACGGGCGGCAATTATTTTACCTATTACGCTTTTGGAATGAATTTCGACACTATGCGTTCGGCTCTCGAAAAGCAGGATATTTCGGCGGCGTATCGCTGGTATATGGGGGGCAGAGCCAATCTTTACGGTGGCGGGCAACCCGAGGACAGACGGCTTTATTCGGGAGTTACCAAAGAGGACGTAACCGAATACGTGCTGGAAAATCAAAAATTACTGTACGAAAGTATTTCAAAAGAGGACAAAAACTCGTTTGATCTGACGCTTCTTCCCGTTATGCCGCAAATGCGTACCACAAGGCGTATCGACGGCGACGCCACTTTTTCCGAAAAGGACGCCTATGTGCATTTTGCCGACAGTGTGTGTGCGATAAACGACTTCGATCGTTGCGACTTTCTGTACGAAGTGCGCTTCGGAACGCTGGTTAAAAGCGGATTCGACAACGTTATAACGGCGGGCAGAACGGCAAGCGCAAGCGGCTACGGCTGGGACGTGCTTCGCGTTATTCCGCCGGCAATACTCACCGGTCAGGCTGCGGGCAACGCATGCTCGATTGCGATAGACGACGGCAGCGCGATTTATGCCACCGATATCAAAAAACTGCAAAACATTATGGAAAAGCAGAACTGCTCCGTGCATTTTGACGACGCGCTCGTGCCGAAGGACAAAACCAAAACAGAAAAAGGTGAAGATAATGGACACATTTGAGCTCAGCGACGACAAAGTGAATATGCCGTCCGACAGAGTTCTTAAAAAGAAAGACCTTATTCTGCCGTCCGAAAAAATATTCGTCGGTTATTTCAAAGGTCATTCCGCGCCGCACGCTCACGACTTCATCGAACTTGTGTACGTTGTCGCCGGCGAAGCCACTCACGTTCACGACGGACGGGAAAGAAGAATAAAGCCGGGCGACTGCTTTCTCATCGATATAGGCAGTCTGCATTCGTACAAGGACGATACCGGTGATTTTACGCTTATCAACTGTATTTTTCAGCCGTCGTTTTTGTCGCAGACGGTAAAGGACGACCAGATGTTCAAATCGCTAGCCTGCAATGTGTTCATGGCGGTGGAAGGAGCGGAAAATCCGGGCGCAATTTTTGTGAGCGCGGGTTCTGCTCCCGGAGTGCATGCGCTTCTTACCCAGATGATAGACGAACTTGCGCGCAAGCAGACCGGCTATCTCGAAGTTATGCAGTCGCTTTTGAAAGTCGTGCTTATTTATCTTTTCCGCGGATTGAAACCCGATCCGCAACCGCGAATGATTAAGGATATTATCGAATATGTAGAGTCGGAGTGCGATAAAAAACTCAACGTCGAAGCACTTAGCGAAAGCATGTTTTTTTCTCCGGCGTATATAAGTCGCATATTCAAAAAATACACGGGAAGAAATCTGTCCGACTACATCCGCGAAAAACGTCTGGAAAACGTGGCTAAAACGCTGGCAAAAAGCGACGACAGCATCGACGACGTGATACTGTCCGCCGGTTACTGCGACAAAAAAAGTTTTTACGAGCAGTTTGCGCGCCGCTACGGATGTACGCCCGGCGAATTCAGAAGAAGAAACCGCGATCAAAAATAAAGTACGATAAACCACCGTCAGTGCATAAAATCCCCATTGTTTTTTTGCTCGGACGGTGGTATTATTTTACTATAAAAGACAAGGAGAAAATAATGAACACCTTATATCCCGCAAAATTCATTAAAATCAATTTCGGTCGCGAAACCGAGTCCGTCGAGCGTTACGGCAACGCCTGCTCGTATTTCCGAAGAGAATTCGCGCTTCCGGGCAAAAAAGTAATTAAAGCTGAGCTTATGGCAACAGCGATAGGCGTTTTCAAAGCATATATAAACGGCGTCGAGGCGGACGGCGACTATATGTCGCCCGGATTTACCGACTACCGCAAGCGTATTCCGTGGTGCCGCTACGATATTACCGATAAACTGCAAAAAAACAACGCCGTGGTGCTTGTCGCCGGCGACGGATGGGCGGTCGGTTATATGGGCAACGTCATGTACCGCCGGAATTACTACCGCGACGTTTACGTCTGCGCGAAAATAGTCGTGTATTACGAGGACGGCAGCCGCGACGAAATTATCACCGATGAGAACTGGCGCGCCGATACCGACGAAATCGTGCGCACCGACAACTATATGGGCGAGGTTATCAACCATACGTATTCCAAAAACAAGACTTTCTATCTGCCCGATTACGATTATAAAGAGGGCAATTGGAGAACGCCCGAGTGCGTAATGTGTGGCATATTCTACTCGTGTTTAAGCGAGGAAATCGCGCCGAGAATAAAGGTCATGCACGTCTTAACACCCGAAATTATCGAAAAGAACGAACGTTTTATCCGCTACGATTTCAAACAGAACATGGTGGGCGTGCTGCGCGTAAAGGTAAAGGGAGAGCGCGGAACAATAATAGTCGCGCGCCATGCCGAAATGCTGGAAAACGACGGTACTCTGTACACCGAAAACCTGCGTAAAGCCGAGGCAACCGACACGTTTATTTTAAGCGGCGAGGGCGAAGAAGAATTCCGTCCGTTGTTCACTTTCCACGGCTTCCGCTACGCCGAACTGCGCATAACCGGTAAAGCCGAAATTCTGTCGGTCACCGGCGAAGTCATGTATTCCGCACTCAACAAGGCCGGCGAATTCACCTGCTCGGACGAAATCGTAAACCGCGTTTATCAAAACGTCGTGTGGGGTCAGCGCGGCAACTTTTTAAGCGTTCCCACCGACTGTCCGCAGCGCGACGAGCGACTGGGCTGGACGGGCGACGCGCAGATTTTCTGCGGAACGGCGATGTTCAATATGGACTGCGAAAAATTCTACAAAAAGTATATACTGGACCTTATCGACAGCAGCCGCGGCGACGGAACAATAGGCGGCGTTGCTCCGCATGTTCCGCACACGGTGTACGACGACGAGGAGTGCCATATGCCCGATTGCACCGGCTGGGCGGACGCTATGGCGGTCATCCCGTACGAATACTATCTTATGTACGGAAACAAGCAGGATCTTCGCGACCACCTGTACTTCGTCAAAAGTTATATAAAGACCTGCGAGGACTGGAGCGACGGCTGCATCCGTCCGTCCGAACCCAACTGGGGCGACTGGCTTAACGTGGACTGCTTTACCGATAAGAGTTTGCTGTCCACCGCGTACTTTGCTTTTTCTACGCGCCTTACGATTAAAATGTGCGAAATTTGTTCCGACCCCGAAAAGCAATACTTTGAAAATCTGTACGAGCGCATTAAAACAGCTTTCCGCAAAAAATTCCTGATGAAAAACGGCACGCTGACCTGCCACACGCAGACGGCTTACCTTCTTTCGTACGCTTCGGGTATCATGAGCAAGGAAGAAATACGCGCGCCCTTCCTGGATACCATGCACAAGGCGGGCGACAAGCTGACTACGGGCTTTCTCGGAATCAAATTCCTGCTGCCCACGCTGTGTGATCTGGGCGAAACCGACATTGCGTATAAAGTTCTGTGCAGTCGCGAATATCCCGGTTGGGGTTATAGCGCGGTAAACGGAGCCACCACCATGTGGGAGCGATGGAACAGTTACACCAAAGAAAAGGGCTTCGGCGACGCCGGCATGAACTCGTTCAACCACTACTCGTTCGGAAGCGTTGCCGAGTGGATGTTCAAGTACTGCCTCGGAATTCGCCCCGACATCGACGGAGCCGGCTTTATCAAGCTTACGCTTTGCCCCGCTCCGGACGTCAGCGGCAAACTCACGCACGCCGAAGGCAGTTACGACAGCAAAAAAGGCAAAATTTCCGTAAGTTGGAAAGCAGAAGAAGGCAAGATAAAGTACTTTGCTCGTGTTCCCAAGGAAATCGACCTCACTCTCGATATGCCCGAAAACGTAGTTGCCGAAATAGAAAGATATTGATTTTTTTCCGGGGAACGTCGCAATAGCGTTGGTAGCCGAAAGGTTCCGGAATACACCAACCGTTCGTTAAAAAAGGAACCAAAATCTAATTTCAAATAACAAAAGCCGTGCGGAAAGAAAACTCCGTGCGGCTTTTTTCGTTGGGGGGGGGATTTCATTGATTTTTTTCGTCGGTTATGATATAATGAAAGCAATGTGCCGCCGAGAACGCGGCAAAAGGAGCGAATAATGGAAAGCGAAGTTTTGGTTTGGTCGTCGGACGAGAAAAAGAAAAATTTAATGAAAGTGGTGGGCGGATGGCTGCTGTTTGCCGCACTTGCGATAGCGCTTGTAATTTCTCTCGTGGAGTTTTTTGCGTCGGCTAAAAACACATTCGTTTTACTCGCAAGAGGCAACGCATACGTTTTGAGATACTTTTTGCCGTTTGCGGAAGAGGGCGCGACGGTTGTATTTTGTATTCTGGCAATAATAAAGTTTTTTACCAAGAAGCGCGACGTCGCGGATAAAACGTTTTTCACGCTGTTTGCGTTTGCCATATCGTTTTTTGCGGCAAGCACCGTAAACGCCGGATACAGACTGGCGTACGTAATAGATTGCACTATACAAAACGGCGGCGGTTTTGACTATTATCTCAATGCTTTCGGCAAATTCGACAGCCTTATCGTGCCGATTTTAAGACTGTGCGCCGGTATTTTATCGCTCGTCGGATGCTTACTTTGCACGAATTCTGCCAAAAATAAAGAGGAAGGAAAGGCGGGAACGGCGCAGCGCGTTTTTTGCCCGGTGGGAGCCTTTCTGGCGTATGCGGCGATTTCCTTCGTCGGAATTCAGCCCGCAGCGCTTTACGACGGCAGTATGCTTTCGCTTTCGTTGTGCGTAGACGCTCAGCTCGTTTTGGGCGCGTTGTACTTTTTTGCGGTTTTTTCGCCGCTTATGCAGACGGTGAAAAAGGCAGGCAGCCTTAGTATAATAATGAGTGCAAGCGCGCTTTTACTGCAATGCGCAACCGTTTTGCAGGCGATTATAAAGCCCGTAAAATACGTCGGCGCGCTTTTGAATTCGGTTGTGTTTGTCACGCAATTCGTATCCTTATTGCTTTTTGCGGCTTCGCTGGCGCTTGCGATAGTAAATCTTTCAAGTCGGGTCAAACGCGAAAAGGAACTCGGGAAAAGCGATTGCGTAGAACTCGGGGAAAGCAATTCGGTAAAAGAATAAAAAGTCACAGAGCGGGCTTTTGCTCGCCGTATAAAGCTTAAAAAATCAAAGCGCGCCGAGGCGGTTTTATCTGTCTTTCGGCGCGTTTTTGCGTACTCTTTTGATGAAAAAGGACGGCGCAAACGGAACGAGTGCAGTCAGGGCGGCGACAGCGCACGACAATGCTGCCGACAGCAGCGGAGGACAGGATAAAAACAAGTTTTCGGCGACGCTTAAAGAAAGTACGAACAGTCCCGCCGACAGCGCGGGAAGACGATATTTCGTCAGGTTTATCTCGGGTTTTAACGCTATTGCGCCGACCACGGAAATAACCGCAGCCGTGATAGCCGAAGACAGCACCTGCGACAAAACCGAGCCTTCCGTGCCAAACGCGGACGTACAAATCGCGCATGTCGCAACGCGGAAAATTCCGCCTGAAATTCTGATTGCGGCGACTGACGTCGTTTTTCCGGAAGAGTGAAAAAGTGTGGTGAACGCCTGTGTTATTGCGGAAAAAAACGCTCCGGATGCGCCGATTTTTATAAGAGAAACCGCAAGTTCGGCATGCTCGGCGGACAGCGACGGGAACAGCGCAGATATTATTTCGTCGGACAAAAAGTACAGCGAAACGGCTATTATAAGTCCGGCGAAAAAATAAGTTCCGAACACGACGGAGAAGTCTTTTTTATTTTTGTTTGCCGATAAAACGGGCAGAAAATAGGCGTACGCCGCCGCGTAT
>USKH01000058.1 GCA_900555125.1 uncultured Clostridium sp. | reverse complement strand
AGGCGTGATATCTGCCGTTATGCGCGGCGTTCGCAAGGCCTCGTCCAAAATGAAATTTGCGGCTCAGCCGTTTGCGTTCTGCGTGTACGAACTCAGCGGCAGAGGTGAAATTCCCGTGGTTACGGGTGCCACGCAGATAGAAGATTTTTCGGGTATCGCCGAGGATATCGTAAGTTTTTCGGCGTGCAGCGTAATGCTCGAAGCCGCGCGATATTCCGTAGACGCGGTGGATTGCCCGGATAGCTTTGTGTCGCTGCTAAAATGCATAAAAGCGGTGCTGTACAGTGCTGTAAATCCCGCGATAGTCGCAATAAAATATCTTCAGAAATTGCTGTTTTCTTCCGGCTTTTTCCGCCCGGAAAAGGGCGAACTGCCCGAAAAAGACAAGTGCATAATTTCGGCCGACAAGCTTTGTAAAGCCGTGGCGGCAAGCAGGCTGGACGAACTTTTAGAAATAACCGCATCCGACGAAGCAATAAATTCGGCACTTGCGATAACCGCGGATAAGTTTGAAAAGTTTTTTTACTGCACGCTGTCGTCAGCGCGGTTTTTTACCGGAAAGAAAAGAAGCGTTTAGCCGGGCGAATTTATAATTTTATCAAAAATTTTGCGCGATTGTCATTTTGCGGCAATCGTTTTCTTTTTATTTTGCTTATATGAGCAAAAAATCGCTTTGTGTAATTTTTTTCGCGAGTGCTTGCCGAACTGTGAAAAAGAGAATATAATTAAGACGAAAACTATAAAGAGGTGAACGAAAATGAAGACGAAAGCAGTAAGACTTTACGGGAAATACGATTTACGGCTGGAAGAATTCGAGTTGCCCGAGATAAGCGACGACGAGATTCTGGCGGAAATCATCACCGATTCGGTGTGCATGAGTACTTATAAAGCGGTTTCGCTGGGCACCGACCATGCGCGCGTTCCGGACGACGTTGCCACACGTCCCACCATTATGGGGCACGAGTCGTGCGGAAAAATCGTAAAAGTGGGCAAAAACCTTGCGGGAAAGTACTTCGAGGGCGAAAAATTCGTAATTCAGCCCGCTCTGCCCGATGCGGCTACGTACACTATCGGGTATTCCTATCATTACTGCGGCGGAGACGCGACTTATGTAGTCATTCCCAGGCTGTATATAGACAGCGGATGCGTTCTCTCCTACGGAAGAGAGGACTATTTTTCTGGATCGCTTGCCGAACCGCTCAGTTGCATAATCGGCGGATTCAAGGTGAATTATCACAACGATTTTGCCACTCACGAGCATAAAATGGGCATAGTCGAGGGCGGAAATATGGCTCTTATGGCGGGAGTGGGCCCCATGGGACTGGGCGCAATCGACTACGCTTTGCACGGACTGCGTCGTCCCGGAATGCTTGTCGTAACCGATATCAACAAGCAGCGTCTTGCCCGCGCCGAACGTATTTTCACACCCGAAAAAGCGGCAAAAGAGGGAGTTAAGCTTGTATATCTCGACACGAGCGAGGGCGACACAAAGGAGAGAATGCTGGCTCTTACCGACGGTAAAGGATACGACGACGTGTTTGTTTACGCTCCCGTGCCGGCACTTCTGGAACAAGCCGACGCAATTCTGGCAAAGGACGGCTGCCTTAATTTCTTTGCCGGTCCTACGGATAAAAATCTGTCGGCAAAATTCAATTTTTACGACGTTCATTATCGCTATACGCACGTTGCGGGCAATACCGGCGGCACGGCAAAGGACATGCAGGACGCAATCGACCTTATGAATGAGGGTAAGCTTACGCCCGCGGTTATGGTAACGCACGTCGGAGGACTGGACAGCGCGGCGGAAACCACGGTTAATCTCCCCAAAATTCCGGGCGGCAAAAAGCTGGTGTATACGCATATAAATATGCCAATGACCGCAATCGAAGATTTCCGCGCGCTCGGCGAAAAGGACGTGAGATACAAGGTTCTTGCCGATATTTGCGAGCAAAACAACGGTTTGTGGTGCGAAAAAGCCGAAAAATATCTGCTCGAAAATTTTTAAATCGCTTTTTTGTAAAGAAGCGGGCAAAAGATTTTTTAGTTGTGCAAAGTTTGATAAAAGCCTCGTTACTTCTCACGGAAGGCGAGGCTTTTTTAAGCCGCGGGTAGCCCGGGACGGAAGCCCATACAAAGAAATGCGGGAGACCACAGGGCGCCCCTACGGAAGAAGTCAATGGTAATTGACATAACACATTTATCCTTTTTTACAAATAAAGCGGAAACGGGGCGAAAACGATTGCATTAAATATGGGATTGTGGTAGAATAAAACAAATTAACTCGGTTATGAGGATTATAAGGAGAAAATTATGAAGTGCAAAGCGTACGTCACCGCGAGAAAGAGCGGCAAAAAACTGTGGTGCGAAGGCGAAACTACCGCCCGCGAATTTACCGACGCGATACCGCCGCGCGACCGAGTCGGCTATCATCCCGGCGACGTAGAGAGCAATATGATTCAGCTTTATCCGTCGGTCCGATATCAGAAATGGCAGGGCTTCGGAGCAGCGTTTACGCAGTCGGCGGCAGTCGCCTGGCTTAAAATGAGCAAAGAAAATCAAGATAAGCTTATCAAGGCGTATTTTTCGGAAGACGGCATACGTTACAACTACGGAAGAATGCATATCGGAAGCTGCGACTTTTGCGACAGAGAATATTCGTACGTTGAAGAAAACGACGATACGCTTGATTCTTTCTCGCTCGATTGCGAGAAAAAGGACGTTCTGCCGCTAATTAAAGCCGCGCTTGCCCAAAACAAAGAGATAACGCTTTTCGCTTCGCCGTGGAGCGCGCCTGCGTACATGAAAGACAACGGTAGCCGCGTTGGCGGCAGGCTGAAAAAAGAATATTACGCGCTGTGGGCGAAATACGTGCGCAAATATATCGAAGGATATCGTGCGCTGGGCGTGAATATCGGCGCTGTTACCGTGCAGAACGAGCTTCGCCACGAGCAGACGTGGGAGTCGAGCGTTTTTACGAAAGAAGAAGAGCTTGCGCTTGCAACAAACTATCTTGCGCCCGAACTTAAACCGCTGGGCGTGAAAATCTACGTGTACGATCATTGCCGCGAACGCGTGTTCGACCGCGCGACGTACGCGTTTAACAATTGTAAGGACGTGGACGGAATTGCTTTCCACTGGTATTCGGGCGATTACTTCGACGAACTAAAAATGACGAGAGAAGCCTTTCCGAACAAAGACGTCGTGATGAGCGAGGGGTGCGTGGCTCTTAAAAGCACTAACCCGGACGAGGACGAACAGTGGTCGGCGGCGGAAAAATACGCTCACGATATTTTCGGAGATATAAACGGCGGAGCTACGGCTTTTTGCGACTGGAATTTAACGCTCGATCAAAACAGAGGACCTTCGCATTTCCGCGAAAACAGACCGTGTTTTGCCGACGCTCCCGTGATCTGCGACAACAACCAAGACGAAGTTATGTTTCAGCCGTCATATTATGTTATCGGGCAGTTCTCCAAATTTATTGAGGCGGGAGCAAGCGTAATCGGCTGCTCTAAAGCGTGGAACGACACGGAAGTTTGCGCGCTGCAGAACCCGGACGGAAAAATCGTAGTAGCTACGCACAATGCGGGCGGCGAAAAGCGTGGCTTTATCCGCCTGGGCGACAAGCTGTTCGATATAAATCTGGGCGAAGACGAATATAAGACTTTTATAATAGAATAGTGTGTTAAATGTAAAAAAAGACGGCTGCAGAGCGTTATTGCGTTCGTGCGGTCGTCTTTGTTATGTGCGCAAAAAATTCAGTTCAGTTGCAGTTTTTGAAGCTTTTTTCAAAACGGAACTTGGAAGGAGTTGTACCGGTGGTTCGCTTGAAATAGGTTATGTACTGCTGCACGGATGAAAAGCCCACTTTGTAGAAAACTTCGCCAGAGCGGTACTTTTTGATAAGGTCGAACGACTTATGAATACGTACCGTGTTGAAATAGTTTGTAAAGTTGGTGTTGAAATGCTTGTTGAATAGGCGGGAAAAATAGTATTTGGAATAGCCGAATTCGGCAGCCGCTTTTTCGAGAGAGAGGTCTTCGGCGTAATGGCCGTCCACGTACGCGATTACCGACTGAACAAAGTTGCCCGCCTGATAGCTTTCTTTGTCGTGATGAAAGCTCATGGAGTCCATTATAAGACCTAAAAGCGTGTTGATATGCCCGTCGCGGGTGAAACGGTTGTCTGTGGTGCAGCCGTTTACCAGACCTTCCATTTCTCTTTTGAAAAGCGCAGTCTTTTGTTTGTCGTGAATTATGCAGTCGTCGGGGCGCTGATCGCCTATTTCTTTCAGAAACAAATCGGAGTAGTCGGACGGCAAAATCGTGCAGTAGCCGAGGTTGTGTTTTTCCGGTTCGGAGTACAGCGCGTGAATTTGCCATGGCATAAGCACAAGCACTTCGTCTTTTCCGAGCATAATACGCTTCATGTCTATTTTTACTAACCGATCGCGATTTATATTGTAAATAAGCTCGATGGACTTGTGAAAATGTTCGTAACTGTAACACTCGTCGCACTTGTAAAGAGCAAGAGTATCTCTGAAAAGTTCGTACAGCATATTTTCCTCCGTGTGGCAATATTCTTTAACGAGCGGGTGATAATTTGTAAAGCAGTTTTAATAACGGCAATATCCTTTAATGAGAAAGCCAAAACGCTTAACAAAAAAATCGCTCGTTCATGTATTATAATTTTGATACAATCGTGCTGAAAAAGTCAAGCGATTTAACACAAAAATAACGGAGGTGCAAAATTTTGAGAAAAAAAGTAACGTTAGGCAAATTTTTGTTTGCCGTATTGTTTGCCACGGTACTCGTGGCGACGGCGTGTTCGGTAAATCTTGCCGTTGAAACCGTTCGTGCAAACGGCTCGCCGCGTTCGTACACCGAAGGCAATGTACGCGTAACCGTGCTGGCAGAAGACCTCATTCGTTTCGAAGTAAAGGCGGCAGACGGATTTACCGACGCCGACACCTTGCAGATTACGGGAAAGGGTGACTATAAAGGTGCAGACTTTACCGTGACGAGCGAAGGCAATTACAAAGTCATCGATACGGGTACATATAAGGCGTATGTTCGTGAAAACGCGACTTCGCTCGACGGAGCGTATGTAAAGGACGCAAAGACGAGAAAACACGTATGGACTTACGGTTATGTGACCAACAGCGGAGAATTGCCCACGCCCGCAAATACTCCCGAAGCGTTTGCAATAAACGACTGCCCGCGCGTTACACCGCCCGAAGGCGGATATTTTTCGGGCATTACCGATCACTATGCGTCGGGCTATAAAATAGAAAACAACGATACCGACGTGTACGTCATGATGGTGCGCGGCGATGCCAAAAAACTGCGCAGCGAGTACGTAAAGCTTACCGGCAGAACCAATATGATGCCGCTCTCCGCACTGGGCTTGTGGGAGTCGAGATATTACGAATACACCGCCGAAAGCGCACAGGCGGTAGTGCAGCAGTACTACGATCACGATTTCTATCTTGATAATTTCGTCATCGACACCGACTGGCGTCGTTCGTCGGGCGATACAGCCGGAACGGGCTATGAAGTAAACACCGATCTGTTTCCCGACATTGCGGCTTTCTTCAAGCAGATGCACGATCAGAACCTGACTGTCATGGCTAACGACCATGTTAAAATGGCGGACGGAGCGCTAAACGCTTTCTCTCCGCAAGAAATCGCATACAGAACGGCAGGGCTTACTTCGCTTCTCGAAAAAGGTCTGGATGCGTGGTGGTACGACCGTAACTGGGGGTGGGGACTGGTTTCTCCAACGAGCGGTATAAACCGCGAAACCATCGGTATGTATGTCTATCAGTCTATAACCGAGCATTATTATGAGCAACTTGCCAAGGCTAACGGCGACGAATACGCACGCCGAGCGTTCATAATGGCAAACGTGGACAATATAAGGAACGGAAGTTATAAAGGAATTCAGAACGTCATGTCGCATCGCTATTCGATGCAGTGGACGGGCGATATTTCTTCGAGCGGCGACTCGCTTAATCAGGAAGTTGCCAACATGATAAAAGCCGGAATGAACGGCATTGCGTACGAGTCGAGCGACCTCGGCGGACATAACGGTAAGCCGAATAACGAGCAGTATCTGCGCTGGACGCAGTATGGTGCGCTCTCGCCCATTTACAGAACGCATAGTAACAACAGCTTCGCTACCGGCAGAACGCCCTGGACGTACGGCGATTACGAAACCGAAATCACCCGTAACTATCTGTCCATGCGTTATCATCTGTTGCCCGTTTATTATGCTCTCTCGCACGAAAACTATATGACCGGCATGCCGATAATGCGTTCGCTCGAATTCGATTATCCGCAGTACGAGCAGTCCAAGAGAACCGATCAGTATCTTCTGGGTGAAAACATTCTCGTAGCTCCCATAACCAACAAAGCCGACGCTTTGTCTTCGGACGAATTTTCCTCGCTTAAAATGTCGTTCTACGGCAACAAGGATCTTCAGGGCGAACCCGCGGTTACAAAAGAGATAACCGAAGTGGACTTCGACTGGGGTGACGGCTCGCCGGCGGCAGGAGTAGGCTCGGATAATTTCTCGGCGGTCATCGAAGGCAAATTCATGCCAAAAACCGGCGGAAGATGCTCCATACTCAGCGACGACGGCTGCAGAGTTTATATAAACGGAAACAAAGTGCTTGATCACTGGACGGCTTCCGACAGTGACGTTAACGAAATAGAATACGATTTCGTTGCCGGCAGGATATACGATATCAAAATAGAATACTATGAAGCGACCGGCGGAGCAAAACTTCGCATGTGCCACATAGAAGGCGGTAAAAGAGAGGTGTTCATCCCGGACGGCGAATGGATCGACGTCTGGACGGGTAACGCCTATGAAGGTCCCCGAGTTATCGAAGTAAAACACGGGACTTCCACATCCCCGATATTCGTGCGTGCAGGCAGCGCGATAACGCTTGCCGAAGACATGAAAAACACCCGCGAAAAAGATTGGAGCAATCTCGCGCTCGACTGGTATCCCGCAAGCGAGGGAAAAACGAGCGGAATTTTGTACGAG
>USKH01000057.1 GCA_900555125.1 uncultured Clostridium sp. | reverse complement strand
CCGAAATACACGAGAGCGGTTGAAATTACGAAATTCAGCGTCGTTACAGCCGATATAAGTCGCCACATTCGTTTTGTCAGCTTCATTTTTACCGTGCACGGCACCCTATACAGCACAAAGTAGCCGAACAAAGCGATTACGGGGCAAAATATAAGCGATTTTATTCCGAAAATCTCGGATACGAACGCCGCCGCAACTATTGTTATTCCTGCGATAAGTGTGTTAAAACCTCGGTTAAGGCAAAACGAAAGCAGTTTTTTGCCGTTGTAGCTGCCCAGTTGCAAAATCTGGTAGTACCGTGCCGAATACAAAGCCGCGCAAACCGAAAATGCGAGCGCGAACGCAACGCAGACCATTACCGGCATAAAAACGCCTCCGTAATTTTCAAAAAAACGAACGGGTTTTCCAGGTACGCGAAATGTCCGCCGTCAAGCCATACAATTTCGCTGCCCGCAATGCCTTCTCTGAACTGCTTTGCCATATATGGCGGCGTGTCGCGATCGGTTTTTCCCCACACAATAAGCGTTTCGCATTTTATAAGCGGCAACAGACTTTTAAGATCCGAGCAGACTATGCGGACGAACACCTTTTTCATATGGTCGTCCAGTGCCTGATAGTCGGGCGAACCGTATTTATCCACGTTTAGTCCGAGTGCGCGCCGAATCTTGAAAATGCGTGTTTTAAGCACGGTTTTAAGCGATTTACGAGGTTTTAAACCCGCGCCGTCTACAATAATCAGCTTTCCGACAAGCCCGCGCGAAGCGAGAATAACCGCAATTCTTGCGCCAAACGAGTGTGCAACCACGTCGCATCCGGCAGCGTTTTCGTGCAATATGAGCTGTTCTATCGCGTCGGCGTAAAAGTAAACGTCGGCAGTTTCGGGCGGCGGCATGGATTTGCCGAATCCGGGCAGGTCCGGCGCAATAACACGTTTCCCCTGCGCGCACAAAAAGCGATTAAGCCCCGACATTGCTTTGCCGTTTAATCCCCAGCCGTGTAATAATAAAACAGGCTTGTCGCCTGTTTCACTTCTTTCGTAAAAAATATCAACCTCTTTGTAGGTGAACATTTTTCCTCCGGCTATATTGTCTTTTCCATTACTATCGCGGCGTTTTTGCCGTAGTAATTTGCCCTCCTGTAAAGTTCGCGAAATCCGTTTTTAAGGTACAAAGCTATGGCGGCGGAATTGAGTTCGCTCACTTCCAGGAAAAGGCGGGTCACGTTTCGTTCCTTCGCTTTTTCTTCCATAACTTTTAATATGCCGGTTGCCTTGCCCGTGTGACGAAAAGCAGTATCGACTGCGATATTGCACACGTCACCCTCGTCCGCTATCCACTGAATAAATCCGTACGCACGCAAAACGCCGTTTTCTTCGTCTATATAAAAAGAATACATATCGCTTTCAAATGCGTCAAGAAGCTGCCGCTCCGTCCAGGCGCACTCTATATAGCGTTTCTCGGCGGCGGCTATTGCGGCAATATCGCTTTTTTTTGCCGCACGTATCATTTTTTTAGTTCCCGCTCCGCCTGTGACAGCATTGCGTACAACGGTTCGAGCTTGTCGCCGTCGATATATTCGCCCGTTTCGGCAGCAAGGCGCATGCATTCGCGCTCGTTTGCAAGTTCTCCGCCGAATGCCGCGTGCGAACGCTCGTCCGTAACCAGCAAACTGTCGGCTTTTTCCAAAATAAGCGCGTCGACTTCGCTTTTTTTCATTGCTGCAGGAGCAAAAAGCTGCTTGCCGTCTTCATACTCGGCAACGTAGTACATGTCCGCCCAGCCATAGACTACCGACAGAACTTTTCCGCCGCGATTACCCGCAAGCATACGGTTGCAGACAACTGCTTTTGCTCTTTTTCCGAGCGCATAGCACAGAGTTTTTACTGTTACCGCGCCTATTCTTATTCCGGTAAACGATCCGGGTCCGATAACGCATGCAAAAAAGTCGCAATCGGACGGCTTCATATTCAAATCACCAAGCATTTTGTCGATTGCCGGCAGCAGTGCTTTGGACGCCTGTAAGCCGTCGGGGTCGCAGAACCACTCCTCTTTGTCGCCGTTTACAGCCAGAATTTCGGTTGTTTTGCCGGCAGTGTTTATCATCACGTATTTCATACTTAAAACTCGATGTGCTGAATTTTATCGTTTTTGCTTTTTCTGTACAGCACGATTTTGCTGCCCACCGCGGTTACGGGCTCAGCCGATAATTGTTCGGCAATTTCGCCTATAAGCTCCTTGGCTTTTTTGTCGCAGTTGCGCAGAACGGTTATTTTGATGAGTTCGCGTTTTTCGAGCGCGGCGTCCAGTCCTTCCAGAAGCGCGTCGGACACTCCGCCTTTTCCTATCTGAAAAATAGGCTCTATGGTGCTTGCCATGCCTCGCAGATTGGCGCGTTGTTTGCTTGTCATATTCATAAAACTACAATCTCCCTTGTGTTTTCGTCCACATATTTTATTTCGATTTGCCGTCGGAGCGTTTTCGGGCAGAACGGACATGATATTTTCCGCCCACTCGATAAGGCACACGCAGTTTTCCGCGCCTATATAATCGCACAGTCCTGCGGCGTACGCCTCTTCTCCGCTTGAAAGCCTATAAGCGTCGACATGGCAAAGAGTAAACTTTTCGCCCTTGTACTCGTTCATTATCGTAAACGTGGGGCTTGTGATCTCTTCTTTTATTCCCAGTCCCGCGGCAAAGCCCTTGGAAAACACGGTTTTACCCGCTCCGAGCTCGCCCGAAAGCGTAATAACTTCGCCGCCGTACGCTTTTTTTGCCATATCGAAAGCGAAATCGAAAGTTTCTTTTTCGCTGTGACTTATTTTTTCAGTCAATGTTTTCTCCTTGTTCCTCTTCGGAAATTACATTCTCTTCGGTAATTTCGCTCTCTTCGGTACCGAAAATATATTTAAGCGAACGCGACAAACTCTTGTACAAAAAGAACGTGATTGCACTTACCAGCAGCGCTTTTCCGATATTGAAAACTATCATATACGGCAAAACACTGTTGAATACCGCCGCTGCGCCCTCGCCCATATAAAGCGGAAACGTGATAAAACGGTTTACTATAAGCGCAGATACAACCTGCATAAGACAACCTACGCACAACCACTGCACGACGTTTTTTCTGCCCTTTTTGAACCTGTACATAATTGACGGAATAATCGCGTACGACACGGTCATTATAAAGTTGCCTATTTCTCCTACGCCGCCGGTTGTCGTATGCGTAAAAAACCACAATAGCTGCTTTAATCCTTCGCACACGACCATGGCGACAGGTCCGAGCGTGAAGCCGCACAGCATTGTCATGACGTTTGAAAAGTCGAGCTTTAAAAACGTGATGGGCGCAGGCATGGGTATTTCGAGAAAACTGAGTATATATCCGAGCGCGACAAACACCGCGGTCATTACGATATACTTGGTGATTTTTCTTTTTTTGGTAAGTATTTTCATTATAGATCTCCGATAGGTTATTTCATCATTTTCCCGCCGGACATACCTCTTTTTATTTTGCAAGCGGTTGTTTTTGCGCAAATCGCATATTTTCGTCTTTGCCGTTCAATCCGCATTTTTTGAAAACAAACGGAGCAATCAGCAGCGCGGAAAACGCCACAAGCGCGTATCTGAAAAACGAATACGCAAGCGGATGAGTAAAGTTTACCGCAATAAGCAGATATTTCAACCCTTCCTTTACGGCAAGCACGATGACGGCACCGACCATTATTTTTATAATCTGTTTCCACCACTCGCATCTGACGTTGAGGCGAACGTAACTCTTTTCGAGCGTGTAGGCAAGCGTTGCCGCTCCGTACCCGCCCAGAACGTCGTACACCTGTCCGCTTTCGACTTTCAAAGCCGCAAGAATTATCGCGATGACAAGGCACAGCGGCGAAATTACAAGACATATTTTATCGTCGTATTTTTCGATAAAACCGTACAGAAAGGTAAGCGTTATTCCCAGTATTATTCCTAGTGAGCAACCTGCAAGCACGTCGCTTAAATAGTGCTGACCGAGATAGACTCGCGACAACATTACAAGTGCGGTAAATAGCGCGCCCGCAATTATAACCCATGATTTACGGGATTTAAGCGCGGATTGAGTTGTCAGGCTTGCCGCCGAGTGCGAGTGTCCGCTGGGGAAAGAATAACCGCTGCTTTTTGCGCCTATCGACTTTACTTCTCCTGTTTCAAATGGGCGCGGACGACGGAAAATCTGCTTCATTCCCGCCATTGTCGCGGCACTGATCAGGTAAACGTTTATAATCCGGAAGCCGAATTTTTTATCGACGCACCAGAAAATTGCCACGGCAACCAGAATAAAAAACATTTCGTCACCGAGTGCCGTTATCGCAAGCGCAAGCTTATCGAGAAAAGGATTGGAAAATTGCTGCAAAAACGCGTTTATTCCGATTTCCATCAATCGACGTCCTTAAATACGCTTACGTTGGTTCCGTCCGACCACAATCTTTCGATGGAGTAAAACTCTCTGAGTTCATCGTAAAAAACGTGCATTATTACTCCGCCGAGGTCGACAGCTGCCCATTTGGGGTCTATATCGCGATGAGTAATTTTCACGCCGCGTTTTTCCAATTCTTCGCAAACGTAGTCGGTGAGCGCGCGCACGGCGGTGGTCGAAGTCGCACTTACAAGCACGAAATAGTCGGCTACCACTGTTTTACCTCTCACGTCCACTATCGTTACGTCCTTGCCTTTTCTTGCGTCGAGAAGACGTGCTGCGGCAGTCGCCAGTACGGTAGTATCGTTCAAATCAAGTTCGTCAAGCCATTCGGTTGTTATTAACACTTTAATTCTCCTTTTTTATCGTTTTTTTCAAGCCGATCGCGGCAAGCCAGCGTGCGCTTGTCGATTTCGGCATTTTTGTTTTTCAAGTAATTTATAGTGGCTCCTAGTATGTCCAGCATGGCTCCGTCGAGGTCGAAAAGAATTTTCTTTCTTATCTGCTCTACACCCGGAGTCGTTCTGCCTTCTTCGATGTAATCGGCGCAAAAAACTATTTTTTCAAGCGTTGACATGTTTTCGTCGCCCGTGGTGTGCAGCCTGATTGCCCGCAAAACCTCTTCGTCGTTTATTTTAAGATCGCAGCGCGCTATAGCCTCGCTTGTGTAACAGTGCTCGACGGGCGGCAATGCACTTTTTGCCTCATCGTCGAAGCAAAAACCTTTTTGTTCCAGCTCCCTCACGGTTACGTACTTGCCGCAATCGTGCAGAAGGCTTGCAAGTATTGCCTTTTTTACGTCCGCTCCGTAAATTCCGGCAAGAATTATCGCCGCTTTTACCACTCCGTAAGTGTGTTCGACACGCGACTTTTTAACGTTGTATTTTTCGTACAGATCGCGAACGAAAAAATACTGCTTGTATAACTTTTTACTTTCTATATACTCGGCAACCTTTTCCGGCACGACTTCGCGCAGTTTTCCGAATGCGTTTGCCACCGGCACCAGCGTGGACGAGCCGTCCGCTCCGATAAAATCGGCTGTTTCGTAGCGGCAATTAAGAGTCAAAAGCTCTTTTTTGTCGCTTTCGGTTATCGGAAAACCGGGGCGCGGAACCAAATAAACGATACATTTATCAAGTATTTTATCGATGTTCTTCCATCCGCGAAGCCCTTCTATGTTATCCGTTCCCATGACGAGAAAGAGATTTTCGTGCGTTTTTTTCAGCTCGTCGACAGTAAAACACGTGTAGCTTACTCCTTCTTTTTTCAGCTCGAAATCGGACACCTCGACGTGTTGCATAGGTCTGCAACATTCACGGAGAAGAGAAAGCCTGTCATCGTCGCAGATTTTGTCCGCGCCTATTTTGAAGGGCGAAATTTTCGTCGGCATGACTATTACTTTTTCAAACCGCTCGGACAATCCTTTTATAACGCTTAAATGCGCAAGCGTGGGCGGATTGAAACTGCCGCCGAACAGCGCCGTTGCGTTTTTTTTCGGCGAATTATTCAACGTAGTCGAATTCGATATCCATTATGCGGATAAGGTCGCCGTCTTTTACTCCCGCCTTTTTAAGTGCTTTTATTACGCCGCGGTCCTTAAGCTGTTTCTGGAAATATTTGAAACTGTCGTAGTTGTCGATGACGACGTTTCTTGCCAGTTCTTCCATAAGTCCGCCGCAAATTTCAAAAGCTCCGTCGTCGTCGCGCATAATGTAGAAGTCGCGGGTTGACTTGTCCTCGTACTCGAATGGCTCGAATTCCAGCGGGCTTACCGGCGGCAGAGTGCAGAGTTTTTCGTAGATGGTTTTTATCAGAAGCTCCACGTTTTCGCCTATTATCGAGCAGATCGGAATACCTTTTACTCCCGTTTTCTTTTCAAAATCGGCTATCTGCTCGTCGGTTGCCATATCGGCTTTGCTCAGCGCGACTATCTGCGGAAGTTCACCAAGCTTTTCCGAATAACCTTTAAGCTCGGAATTTATCTTGAAATAATCGTCGGCGGGATCTCTTCCTTCGCTACCGCTTATATCGACGACGTGGACAATAAGGCGCGTGCGTTCGATATGGCGCAAAAAGTCGTGTCCAAGCCCTGCTCCTTCGCTTGCTCCGTCTATAAGCCCGGGAATGTCGGCAACTACGAAACTGTGGTCGTAATACGACACTACCCCCAGATTAGGCGAAAGCGTTGTGAAGTGATAGTTGGCAATTTTGGGGCGTGCGGACGAAATAACCGACAGAAGCGTACTTTTGCCCACGTTGGGATAGCCGACAAGTCCGACGTCCGCTATGGTTTTAAGTTCGAGAAGAACGCACTTTTTCTCGGTTTTTTTGCCGCTTTGCGAAAATCCGGGAGCCTGACGGCGCGAAGACTTGAATCTTGCGTTGCCTTTGCCGCCTATTCCGCCGCGAAGAGCCACGACGCGTGCGTTTTCGTCGAACATATCGGCGATGACTCCGCCCGTTTCCTCGTCGCGTATAACCGTCCCGCGCGGAACTTTTATGATAAGATCGGGCGCGCACTTACCGTGGCAGAATTTACCCGAACCGTTACCGCCGTCCTCGGCTTTATAAAGCTTTGCGAAACGGAAGTCGGCAAGCGAACTCATATTAGGGTCGACGACAAATACTATGTCTCCGCCCTTGCCGCCGTCGCCGCCGTCCGG
>USKH01000056.1 GCA_900555125.1 uncultured Clostridium sp. | reverse complement strand
ATAAGTGCGGTGCTTGCTTTTTCAAAAAAGTAAGAGCCCTTTGCGGGTGTTACGGGCAAAGGGCTCTTTTGGAATTATCGGGGTAAATTATTTATTCTGCTCTGCGAGTGCGTCGAAGTGCTTATTGCGGAAATAAATTATGATTCCCGTGGTTACCATGCAAATGTTGATGATATAGAATGCAAAAGCGACGTACGCAAGTGCGGAAAGGCTTCCTTTATCTATCCAGGTAAAAATCTTGCACAAAATTCCGCCGACGTAACCTATGTCGATGAGCGACATAAACAGAAAGCTGGTTCCTTTTGCCGTGCGAGCTTTGTACGCGCGGACGATATTGAACGGCCACGATGCGCCGAAGCAGATTACCATTATTATTTCGCAAATTGTTGCGAGTGTTTCCAACATGACTTATTATTCTCCTTACATATCTTTTCTTGTATAGTCGGGCAGAAGCTGAGGCGAAAGCTTTTCGGGCTTTATTCCCGCTTCTTCCAGTTCCTTTTCAAACTCGTCCACGTGCGAAAGATTAAGCTTTCCGACAGTGACTTTCTTTGCCTGCTCGGCTGCCGCTTTGCCGGCGTCTCTTCCGAACACGATGATGTCCAGCAGCGAATTACCCATAAGACGGTTTCTGCCGTGTATTCCGCCAACGGCTTCGCCTGCCACGAACAGGTTGTTAACCGTTGTGGACATGCAGTTTCCGTCGATATCTATACCGCCGTTCTGATAGTGCAGCGTGGGATAGACGAGAATAGGCGTTTTGCGAATGTCGATGCCATAGTTTGCAAACATACGCATCATTGCGGGGATACGCTTTTCGATGGTGCCTTCGCCGCCGATCATTTCGATCATCGGGGTGTCCAGCCATACGCCCACGCCGTCGGTGGTTTTAACGCCTTCGCCGCGCTTGTTGCACTCTCTTATTATGCTTGCCGCAGTGACGTCGCGGGTTTCGAGCGAATACACGAACGCTTTACCGTCCTTATTGACAAGTTGTGCGCCCAACGAACGCACCTTTTCGGTTACGAGCGCGCCGAAAACCTGAGTGGGTTCGGCAACTCCGGTGGGGTGATACTGAAGAGTATCGGCATACAGAAGTTTTGCTCCCGCGCGGTAAGCGAGAACCAGTCCGTCGGCGGTTGCGCCGTAGTGATTGCTGGTGGGGAAGCCCTGATAGTGCAGTCTGCCCGCTCCGCCGGTGCAGATAATTACGGTTTTCGCTTTCGCGACCATAATTTCGCCCGTTTCCATATTTAGAAGGACAGCACCGGCTGCATTGCCGTTTTCGTCCTTGATTATTTCGATTGCGGCTGTGAAGTCTACTACCTGAATACCGCGATTAAGCACTTCGTCGCGCAGAGTACGCATGATTTCGGCACCCGAATAGTCCTTGCAGGCGTGCATTCTCTTTCGGGAAGTTCCGCCGCCGTGCGTGGTTATCATGTTGCCGTCTTTGTCCTTATCGAACATAACGCCGAGGTCGCTGAGCCATTTGATTGCGTCGGGAGCTTCGGTTACCAGTTTTTCGAGAAGAACAGGCTTTGCTGCGAAATGTCCGCCTCCGAACGCGTCGAGATAGTGAATAGCGGGTGAATCGTTGGGCTTGTCGGCCGCCTGAATTCCGCCTTCCGCCATCATGGTGTTGGCGTCGCCGATACGAAGCTTGGTGACCATAATGACTTTTGCTCCGTTTGCATTGGCTGTTATTGCCGCGGACGAACCTGCTCCGCCGCCGCCTATTACCAGAACGTCGGCTTCGTAGTCGGGTTTGTCGAGATCGATAGTCTTGCCGAGCACACGCGATTTACCCTGCAAAAGAGCGGCGAGTTCGTGCAACACTTTGTCGCCGGCGTTGGGTCCGACTTTAAGGTTTTCGTAAGCAGACTCGATATAGTCGGGGTGATTTTCTTTCAGAACCGCATCTTTTTCTTCGGCGGACATTCTCGGGAAAAGGTTGTTTAATCTCTCTTCGCGGGTGGCTTCCACCTTTTTCATAGAGGCGAGTTGTTCTTCTGTGAAGTTATACATGTTTTTCTCCTCCTATTTCTCGATTTCGCGGTTGTTGTAAAGCTCTTTCATCTCGCTTATCGGCTTGTTCATGATGTCTTCCATAAGCTTGTCGAAGTCGCCGGCGTTTATTTCGGCGACACGCTTTTCGAGATGCTTGCATTCGGGAGCGATGTACTTTCCGTACAAACGACGGCTAAGCTCCGCAACCTGCGGATGCGAGATGCCTGCCGGGCAACGGGAAGAACAGATTCCGCACATAACGCAGTCGAAGCTTTCCTCGGCGCACTTTGCGTATTCGCCGCGCTGAGCGTAGGCGATATACTGCATTACGTTTAAGTGCTGCGGGCAAGCCTTGGTGCATGCGTTGCAGCCGATACAGCTGTAAATTTCGGGATAGAGCTGCATCATAATCTGCTCGGTGGGCTTGATCTTCTCAATATCGTACACCTGCTTTACCAGCGGGAAGAACGGAAGCGTTGCGACGTACATACCCTCTTCCACCTGCTGCTGGCACGCAAGACAGGTTTTGAGTTCCTGCTTGCCTTTGATACGATAGATAGTGGCGCACGCGCCGCAGAAACCGTTACGGCAACCGCAACCGCGTACGAGCTTGTATCCGGCGTATTCCATTGCCTTCATGATGGTGAGAGCAGCCGGCACTTCGTATTTTTTACCGAAAAAATAAACGTTGACTTTATTTTCCATAAATTCACCTCTTAATATTCGTTGGGCAGTTCGTCCAGCTCGTCCATACGGAATACCGGACCGTCCTTGCACACGAATTTATCGCCCACGTTGCATCTTCCGCACTTGCCGATACCGCATTTCATGCGAAGTTCGAGCGTGGTGTACACTCTTTCCTTTTTGAAGCCGAGTTCCAAAAGTCCCGCAAGCGTGAATTTAATCATGATGGGCGGTCCGCACAAAACTGCGGTCATATTGGGATCGAGCCCCAGTTCTTTGACGTACGCGGGAACGAAACCGACGTGTCCGTCCCAGCCTTCCTGCGGGCGGTCGATGGTGAGATAAACCTCAAAATTCGGTTCCTTTTCCCATTCGGTGCGTATTTCTTCGATGTCAACGAGGTCGTCTTTGCTTCTTGCTCCGTAAACCACCACTACTTTGCCATAGTTGCTTCTGTAATGGCGAATGTAGTTGATTACGCTGCGAAGAGGAGCCAAGCCGATACCGCCGGCGATGAACAGCATGTCCTTGCCCTTGAAGTCGCCTTCGACGGGGAAGTGTTTGCCGTACGGTCCGCGGACGGTGATTTCCTGTCCCACTTCGATTGAGTGGATGACTTCGGTAACGCAACCGCACTTTTTAATGGAAAATTCCATAAATTCTTCGTTGGTAGGCGACGAGGTTATCGAGAACATACATTCGCCCACGCCCGGAATGGAAACCATTGCGCATTGTCCGGGCATATGTTCAAATAATTTTTTGCCGTCTCTTCCGACAACGCGGAAAGTTTTAACGTCGGCGGTATCCTTGCGAATATCGGTGACGACGCCTATTTTAGGGATAAGATTTTCGTTGATCATTTGTTTTCTCCCCCTATTTTCTTGATTACTTTGACGATATTGAGGTGCTGCGGGCATTTGTTTACGCATCTTCCGCAGCCCACGCACGAATACATGCCGTACTGAGACGGATAGTACACGAGCTTGTGCATAAATCTTTGACGATAGCGTTGCATCTGCGTCGTACGGGGATTTGCCGCCGCCATCTGGGTAAAGTCCGAATACATGCACGAATCCCAGCAACGGAAACGCACTACGCCCTTATCGGTTTTGAAGTCGCGGATATCGAAGCACTGGCAGGTGGGGCATACGAAAGTACACGTTCCGCAACCGAGGCAGGCTTCGCTGAGTTCGTTCCAGACGGGAAGATTGAACAGCTCGTTTAGGTTTTCGGGCTTGAAGCGCGACAAATCGAGGTCTTTATAGGGCAGTTTTTCAAGCTTCTTTTTGATTTCGCCTTTTAATTCTTCGACGTGCTTGTCGTCGCATTTCTCGGTGAGGTTTGCGACAAGCGACAGCGCTTTTTCGCCTTTTTCGGTATTTGCGCGAAGGTACAGTGCGGTTTCGTCCAGCCAGCAGGTTACGTCGCCCATAGGTTGGGACGCGTCGATGCCGAACACGGAACAAAAGCAGCTTTGCTGCGGTTTTCCGCAAGCGAGCGTAAATATTATTGCCGCTTCGCGTTTTTCTTTATAATAAGTATCGACCGGTTCCTGAAGGAAAACGTTGTCGAGAACGGAGAACGCCTTGTAGTCGCATGCGCGGACGCCGAACACTGCAAACGGATCGCGTTCGGAGCGAACGTCCTCTATTTCCAGTTTTTTGCCTTCCGTGCGGAAACGCATCATGTTTTCGCTTTGAGGGAAGAACACGCCTTTGGGGGATTTAACCGACTTTAACGTGTCGATATCGACTTCGGCACCCTCTTCGTAGTAGCCGAAATTGACTTCGCCCGCCTTTCGGATCGGGAGGAACAGCGGCATTTTCGCGGCGAGCGTTTTATAAAACTCGCCCAAATTTTCTCTTGAAATCTTAAACACGGTTATTTGCCCTCCGTTTTATCGAAAACTTCGTTGGGGTTGAGGTCGCCGGTTGTATAAGACGTAAGCGGAGTTTTGCCCTCGCTTTCCTCTCCCGCCTGATATTCGCCGTACAAAACGTCGATGTCTTTGATGAATTTACGGTTGAGAAGCGCAAGCGGAATATGCTGCGGGCATACGCGCGAGCATTCGCCGCAGTCGGTACATCTTCCGGCAACGTGGAACGCGCGGATTACGTGATAAAGCTGCTCCTCGAAACTGTCGTCGTTGGCTTTTGCGGCAATACCGGACTTGGGATTGTCGAACACGCATTTAACGCACGAGCATGCGGGGCAAACATTACGGCACGCGTTGCAACGGATGCATTTGCTGAGCTGTCCGCGCCAGAATTTATATCTTTCTTCCGCGGTCATGGCTTCGAGCTTGCGAACTTCGGAGAAGCGGTCGTATTTAGCTTCGGGCATGTCGTGAAGGACTATCTGCTCGTCGCTTACGGCAAATTTTTTGCTCTTGCAGGTAAGACATTTTTCAAGCAGAACTTCGCCTTTTTCGGCGGTTTTAACGCCGTCGGACGTAGTGAGTTTAACCGTTTCGCCGTCGTATTCTTCTTCGATTACGTCGGCAATTCCTTTGTTTTCGAGCTTGAAGTTGTCAAGCTTACCCTGACATTCGACGCCGATGACCAGCACTTTTGCGCGGTCTACGCGGTGTTCCTTAACCAGCTGATTGAAGCTGTAAGTGTCGCAAGGCTTCATGAAAACGGCGGTTTTGCCTTCTTTTTTGCATATGTTTATGAGATATTTGCTGAGATTTGCGCCGCAATAGTCGTTATAGACGAATTCGGACAGACTTTCGGGCGTTTCAAAAGTTGCGGGGCTGGGGTCGAATGCGAATTCGCCTTTTTTCCAGCCGATTACTCTTGCTGCTTCGCCGGACGAGAGGAGCGCGGTTGCCTTTTCTTTAAGAGCGGATTCAATTGCGTTCATTGTTTTCCTCCTCCTTGACGCGCAGGTCTTTAAGGCGTTTGTTTTCGCCGAGCTCGGTAACCTGTTTGACGAAGTCGTTCATGACAGCCGAGAATTTTGCGCCTTCGGCAGCCGACACCCATTCGACGCGGGTGCGTTCCTTTTCTATTCCGAGATAGTCAAGAAAGCTGAACAGGAGCGACATTCTTCTTCTCGTGTAGTAATTACCGGTTACGTAATGGCAATCTCCGGGGTGACAGCCGCACAGAATTACGCCGTCGGCTCCGCGCTGGAACGCCTTCAATACGAACATTGGATTGACGCGGCAAGAACAGGGCACGCGGACTATTTTAACGTTTGCGGGATACGAAAGTCGGCTGGATCCGGCAAGATCGGCGCCGGCATACGAACACCAGTTGCAGCAGAAAGCCACGATGTTTGGCACGAACTGCTTGTTTTCGGTTACTTCTTGCATATTGCTTCCACCTCCGACATGATTTGCGACGAGCTGAAACCGCTCAGGTCCATTGCGCCCGACGGGCATGTAACCGTACATGCGCCGCAACCCTGGCATACTGCGGGATTTACGGACGCCACTCTTCTTACTTCGGTTTTTCCGCCGCCGATACGGAATTCCTTATCGACATAGGTAATTGCGCCGTACGCGCATACGTTTGCGCACTGCGAGCAACCGTTGCACATATTCTCGTTGGAATGCGCAACGCACGGATTGGTTTTAAGGTGGTCTTTAACCAGCAGACCTATTACCTTTGCCGCGCAAGCGGACGCCTGAGAAACAGTTTCCGGAATATCCTTCGGGCCCTGGCACACGCCTGCGAGATAAACGCCTGCGGTGGGGCTTTCGACGGGGCGAAGCTTGGCGTGAGATTCATTTAAGAAATTGTTGGTGTCGATGCTTGCGGTGAGCAGCGTTGCGATTTTGCGCACCGAAGGCTCGGGTTCGATTGCCGCTGCAAGCACAACGAGGTCGGACGGAATGGTAACCTGCTCGTTATCTATAAGATTGGATCCCTGTACCATGAGTTTGCCGTCCTGATTGTAAACTTTGCCGACCATACCTTTGATGTAATCCACTCCGTACTGTTCGACGGCACGGCGATAGAATTCGTCGTAGTTTTTACCCGGCGTACGAACGTCGATGTAGAACACGTACACCTCGGTGTCCGGGTACTTCTCCCGGCACAGCATGGCATGCTTAGCGGTGTACATGCAGCAAATCTTTGAGCAATACTGCTTGCCCTTGCCCTCGGCGGAGAAGAAAATGTTCAGGTCAAATTCACCAAATTCGCCCTGCTTGGCAATCTGTTGGATACTGTCGGGGATTTTATAGGTCAGCATGACCATCCGTGGCAGAGCTGCGTATGGATTATCCTCACCCACCCAGTTTTCTTTGGCACGCTGTTCGTCGGAATACGTCCAGTTGTAAATCTGTTCTTCGATGAACTCACCGGAGTTCAGAGCGCGGAACGGTGTGCCGGACAGATAGAGATAATAGGTCGTTGTAATGGGCAGCCACGTTTCATCGTAGGCATTGCCGCGATCATATTTGCTCAGATCCTCGTCGTAGCTGTCCTCGTCCTGCTCAAACAGTTTTTTCGCGCTGTCCTTCCATGCGCCGAAGTGGTATTCATCGAAAATCACCAAATCCCAGTTGGTAGTATGCACCCACTCGTTATTGGCTTTGATGCCGCCGGTTGCTTTATTCACACCGAGAAAATCCTGAAATGAG
>USKH01000055.1 GCA_900555125.1 uncultured Clostridium sp. | reverse complement strand
CCCGTTAAAAACGCCGCGCAAATCCGCGATTTCATGCTGAGAAGCGTCGTGTTCCTTCTGAGCGAACTGTACGACGAGGTTGCCGTTGACTACTTCGATCCGTACTACGAAAAGCTGGGCTTTGTCCTTGGCTGCGACGGGCTTAAACAGAAAAGCGACAAAATCGCGTTTCCGTCGGAGTGCGGCGGTCACGGCAAAAAATAAATCAAATCAAATTCACACAAGCGCATAAACGCTAACGAGAGGTACATATGCCCAATTTTATCGAAGAAATAATTGAAAAAGACCTTGCCGACGGAAAAATCTCCGAAGTAATCACGAGATTTCCGCCCGAGCCCAACGGATATCTTCATATCGGTCACGCAAAATCCATCTGCCTCAACTACTATGGAACAGCCGTTAAATACGGCGGCAAGTGCAATCTGCGTTTCGACGACACCAACCCCGTCAAAGAAGACGACGAGTTTGTAAAGTCCATTATCGCGGACGTCGAATGGCTGGGCTGGAAGGGCGAAGTTTTATATGCTTCCGACTATTTCGACACTATGTACGAATGCGCCGTAAAGCTCATCAAAAAAGGAAAAGCGTACGTCGACGACGTAACGCCCGAGCAAATGAAAGAAATGCGCGGAACACTCACTCAGCCCGGCATCGAAAGCAAAAACCGTAATCGTCCAGTCGAAGAAAGTTTAAAGTTGTTCGAAGACATGAAAAACGGTCTTATTGCCGACGGCGCGCTCGTTCTCCGCGCAAAAATCGATATGGCGTCGCCCAACATCAACATGCGCGACCCGATTATTTACCGCGTGCTTAAAGCCACTCATCATCGCCAGGGCGATAAGTGGTGCATTTACCCCTTATACGACTTCGCTCACCCGATAGAGGACGCCGTGGAAGGCATTACGCACTCTATTTGCACGCTCGAATTCGAGGATCATCGCCCCTTCTACGATTGGGTGATAGACGAATGCGAGTTTGAGAAAAAGCCTCATCAGTATGAGTTTGCCCGTCTTAATATCGAACGTACGATAATGAGCAAGCGTTATCTTAAAAAACTTGTGGAAGAAGGTTTTGTGGACGGCTGGGACGACCCTCGTATGCCCACTATCGCGGGACTGAGAAGAAGAGGATATACACCCACCGCGCTTAAAGAATTCTGCGAGCGGATAGGCGTAGCCAAAGCCAACAGCGAGGTCGAAGCCGGACAGCTCGAAAGCTGCATCCGCGATGAACTGAATATGACTGCGGAGCGCGCTATGGCGGTATTAAATCCGCTCGAACTGGTTATAACCAACCGCTCCGACGACTATTGCGAGCAAATCGATTTTGAAATCAATCCCAACAACCCCGATCTCGGTACGAGAAAAGTAACTTTTTCCAATAAGTTATACATCGACAAAAGCGACTTCGAAGTGGTTCCGCCGCCCAAGTATAAGCGTATGACGGTGGGCGCATACACTCGTCTTAAAGGCGCGTATATTGTCAAATGCACCGGCTACGACGAGCAGGACGGCAGAGTGACCCGCGTTTACGCCGAAATAGTCGAAGGCACGCACTCCGGCGAAGATAATTCGGGAGTAAAGGCTAAGGGCGTTATTCAGTGGGTGGACGCAAAAAATAGCATCGATCTCGACGCCAGGGTTTACGACTATCTGCTGCTGCCATACGACGGCATTCACGAAGATTTCTCCGAGCGCATGAACAAGAATTCGCGCGTGGATTACAAGGCAAAGGGAGAGGCATACCTTGCTTCCGCCAAGCCGCTTCAGTCCTTCCAGTTTATGCGTATCGGCTATTTCTGCAAGGACACCAAGGACGGAGACAATGCTTTCAATCAGGTTGTCGGTCTTAAAGACAGCTACGGTCGCAAATAACTTACTTTTTTGTAAAAAAGTAAGCAAAAAACTTTTGAGTTTCAGTGAATGTCCCCTTAAAGTCGTTTGCCTGCTGCGAAAATCCGCATCATTATTTCCGCTCGCAAGCGGTCGCAAATAACTTACTTTTTTGTAAAAGTCACGCAAAAAACTTTTAAGTTAAAAAATCGAACTTTTTCAACCAACATAAAACGACGGAGAAACTACTGCATGAAATACGACACAGCCATATTCGATTTTGACGGCACCGTGTTCGACACGGGTGAGGGCATAACTACAAACATAGCGCGCACGCTTGCCGAGATGAACTATCCGCCGCTCCCCCCGGAAACGCTTAAAAAATTTATCGGTCCGTCGCTTCTCGTAAGCTTTAAAAAATACTGCGGAATGGACGACCAAACCGCCATTAAAGCCATTTACGTCTATCGTCGCGAGTACGACGAACACGGATATAAATTCGCCAAGCCCTATCCCGGAATATTCGAGCTTATCGAAAAACTGAGAAAAGCCGGCGTAAAAACCGTTGTTGCAAGCGCAAAGCCGCAATATATTCTCGACCCCACGGTTAAGTATTTCAACCTTAACAAATACTTTGATAAGATTGTCGGGTCCGAACAGGAAGGACGCCCCGACAACGATAAAAAAACAATAGTCGCGCGCGGAATGCTTGGTAAAAAATGTATAATGATAGGCGACTCGCCCTACGACATTGAAGGCGGAAAAGACAACGGAATAGACACGATTGCCGTGACTTACGGCTTCGGATTCACTAACCGCGAAGAAGCCGAAGCGTCGCGCCCGACTTATGTCGCCGAAAACGCCGCGGACATCGAAAAAATATTATTCAATTGAAAATACGAAACAGAGGCAATAATTATGAAAAACATTACGGCAAAAGAATTAAGACAAATGTGGTTTGACTTCTGGAGGGCAAACGGACATGCTATAATTTCGTCCGCTTCGCTCATTCCCGAAAACGACCCCACAGTGTTGTTTACCACTGCGGGTATGCATCCGCTTGTTCCCTATCTTCTGGGCGAGAAACATCCGGCGGGCAATCGTCTTGCCGACGTGCAGAAATGCGTCCGCACCGGCGATATCGACGAAGTGGGCGACGCAAGCCACTGCACGTTCTTTGAAATGCTGGGCAACTGGTCGCTGGGCGATTACTTCAAAAAGGAAATGATTCCGTGGTCGTACGAGTTTTTAACCTCGCCCGAATATCTCGGAATAGATCCGTCTCGCCTTGCCGTGTCGGTGTTTGCCGGCGACGACGACTGCCCCCGCGACACCGAAGCTGCGGAATTGTGGGAAAAGGCGGGAATCGCTCGCGATCACATTTTCTTCCTGCCCAAGGAAAACAACTGGTGGGGTCCCGCAGGCGTCACCGGTCCGTGCGGTTCCGATACCGAAATGTTTATAGACAACGGTCAGCCCAAATGCAGCGAGCATTGTTCGCCCGCTTGCGATTGCGGCAAATATCTCGAAATCTGGAACGACGTGTTTATGCAGTTCAATAAAACCGCCGACGGCAAATACGAACCGCTCAAACAGAAAAACGTCGACACCGGTATGGGACTGGAACGTACTCTCTGCATAATTCAGGGCAAAAAGTCCGTGTACGAAACCGATCTTTTTGCTCCTATTATAGCTAAAATCGAGGAAATTTCGGGCAAAAAGTACGGCGAAAGCGAGGATGTCACCAAGGCTATACGCATTATTGCCGACCATATAAGAACCAGCGTTTTCATGATAGGAGACGAAAAGGGTATTGCGCCCAGCAACGTCGATCAGGGCTATATTTTAAGAAGACTGCTCCGCCGCGCCATTCGTTTTGCCAAGAGCATTGACGTCGATCCCGGAAAACTGGGCGAACTTGCCGAAGTCATCATGAAGGAGTACGAGGACGTGTATCCCGAACTCAAGACCAACCACGACCGCGTTATAAGCGAAATCAATACCGAAGAAGCGCGTTTTGAAAAAACTCTGCAAAGCGGCATAAAGGAATTCGAAAAGGTTTGCGGATATCTCGTAGGCGACACTCTCTCGGGTAAACTTGCGTTCAAGCTGTACGATACCTACGGCTTCCCCATCGAAATGACGGTCGAACTTGCCAAGGAAAAAGGACTTAAAGTAAACGTAGAGGATTTTGAAAAGGCGTTTAAGGAGCATCAGGAAAAAAGTCATGCCGGAGCCGAGCAGAAATTCAAGGGCGGACTTGCCGACAACACGGTTGCAACCGCTCGTCTGCACACCGCAACTCACCTTATGCACGCTGCCCTTAAAAAGGTATTAAACGACGAAAACGCAAACCAGAAGGGAAGCAACATCACCGAAGAGAGACTTCGTTTCGACTTTACTTTTCCCCGTCCTCTTACAAAGGAAGAAATTGCCGAAATCGAAAAACTGGTAAATGAAGCGATTGCCGCCGACGTTCCCGTGGTATGCGAGGAAATGACTGTCGAAGAAGCCAAGGCTCAGGGCGCGGTAGGTTTGTTTACCAATAAGTACGGCGAAAAAGTAAAGGTGTACACCATGGGCAAATATTCCAAGGAAATATGCGGCGGACCGCATGCAAACCGCACGGGAGAGTTGGGACAAGGAAGTCGCACGGCACTGCCCGTATTCGGATATTTCATGGAGCAAGTGCTGGCCGACCCTAAGTTGGCTCCTTTATATATAGCCAAGTTCGGTAACCCGAAAGAGAAACTCGACCGACAATGGGACTGCAATACCTATATGCCTCACTATAGCGACAGCGACTCCTTATCTATATTCTCATCGGACAGCCTTACACTGAACAATGCCGAAGCCGACATAGACATAGAGAAACTTCTGAAAGAATAAAGACAACCGTATATATAATTATATATATTTGCAGAAAAGGGAGGTATTATGAAAAGACTGATTATAGGTACACTAGCCGTATCGATGCTTTGCAGCGGATGCGCCACAAGCGGATATGGAGGAGGCAACGCTGTCTTTGCCGGAGCCGCTATAGGAAACAATATCGGCAGTGCCATAGGAGGCATTATAGGCGAGGACCGTGGAGGATGGAGAGGCAGTTACAGAGGCTCCGCCATCGGTTCATTGATAGGAACCATAGCTGGTGCCGCCATAGGAGGAATAATAAACAACGCTACGCAGCCCAAAGGACATCAGGATGAAGAATACGGATATCCCGTAGAAAGCCAAGGCGGAAGCTATTATCCGGATGAGGCTCCGGCTCAAAGAAATTATGCGCCAAGCCAATCGACCGGCATAGAGAACCTGAGCATACATAACATACGCTTCATAGACGATACGCGCGACCATGTGATTGAGTCGGGCGAAAGCAGCCGCGTTATCTTCGAGATAATAAACAACAGCGACAATACGGTGTATGGCATAGTACCCGTAGTTAAGACTGATATGAAAAAGATGTATGTATCGCCTTCTATCATGGTAGAGCAGATATTGCCGCACAATGGCATAAAGTACACCGCAAATATAAAAGCCGGAAAACGGATTAAGGAAGACAAGATTACTATCCACATAGCCGTGGCCGACGAAAACGGACAAGAATACGACTGGCAGGAATTCAGTCTGCCTACACGCCGATAACACGCAAAAAAAATCTCCCGCATCATGCAGAACAACCTGACGCGAGAGATTTTTTTTTCGTGCAAGATTTCTCATGCACTTCTTAGGCATATTTGATTATTTGCTATCGCCATACATGCGGGCACGCATTTCCTTGATATGATCTGAAGTGATATACTCATCATACTCCATCATCTTGTCGATAATGCCGTTAGGTGTCAACTCGATGATGCGGTTTGCCACAGTTTCGATGAACTCGTGGTCGTGTGAAGAGAAGAGCACATTACCTTTATAAGTCTTAAGGTTATTGTTGAATGCCTGAATAGACTCCAAGTCCAAGTGGTTGGTAGGAGTATCAAGAATCAAACAGTTAGCGTTACGCAACTGCATACGTGCAATCATACAGCGCATCTTCTCACCTCCCGAAAGCACGTCTACTTTCTTCAACACCTCTTCACCAGAGAAAAGCATACGTCCCAAGAAGCCCTTCATATATACTTCGTTGCCTTCGCCGTACTGACTCAACCAGTCAACCAAGTTAAGGTCGCAATTGAAATAGTCAGTATTATCGAGCGGCAAGTAAGCTGTAGTAATAGTAACACCCCAGTTGAAGTGACCTGCCTGCGCCTTGCGGTTTCCGTTCAGAATCTCGAACAAAGCAGTCATGGCACGAGGGTCGCGGCTCAAGAACACAATCTTATCGCCCTTCTCAACGTTGAAGTTAACATCGCTGAATAATACATTTCCGTCTTCTGACTCAGCTCTCAATCCAGAAACCTCAAGAATCTGATTACCCGGTTCGCGTTCCATCTGGAAAATGATACCTGGATATTTACGTGAAGAAGGCTTGATTTCGTCTACATTCAGTTTCTCAAGCATCTTCTTACGGCTGGTAGTCTGCTTAGACTTAGCCACATTGGCAGAGAAACGACGGATAAACTCTTCCAACTCTTTCTTCTTTTCCTCGGCCTTAGCCTTCTGGTTCTGCTGCTGACGAAGAGCCAACTGACTTGACTCGTACCAGAAGCTATAGTTACCGGCAAACAAGTTAACCTTTCCGAAGTCGATATCGACTGTGTGCGTACAAACGCTATCGAGGAAGTGACGGTCGTGACTTACAACCAACACTGTATGTTCAAAATTCGACAAATACTCTTCGAGCCATGTCACGGTATCCATATCAAGGTCGTTGGTCGGCTCATCGAGCAACAAGTTATCCGGGTTACCGAACAAAGCCTGCGCCAACATGACACGCACCTTTTCCTTACCGCTCAGGTCGCCCATCAGCGAGTAATGCTTATCTTCCTTAATACCCAATCCGCTCAACAGAATGGCAGCGTCGCTTTCAGCGTTCCATCCTTCCAGTTCGGCAAAACGTTCTTCCAACTCGGCAGCCTTGATACCGTCTTCGTCTGTGAAATCAGCCTTTGCATACAGAGCGTCGCGCTGCTTCATGATATCCCACAGAATAGTGTGACCCATAAGTACCGTATCGAGCACTGTATAAGCGTCGAACTTAAAGTGGTCCTGGCTCAACACAGAAAGACGTTCGCCCGGTCCAAGTGTAACACTTCCCTTTGTAGGGTCGAGTTCGCCCGAAATTACTTTCAAGAAAGTAGACTTACCGGCTCCGTTCGCTCCGATTACACCATAGATATTTCCGTTTGTGAATTTCATATTCACATCATTATATAATACACGCTTCCCAAATTGAACTGCTACGTTTGATACTGTAATCATTACTTTTCTTTCTGTTTTATATATTTATTTTCAGCCACAAAGGTACATAAAAATACGAAGATAACCACAAGCCGTAGGCAAGATTATGGCGAAACCGCACTGACAAGGCCGAAGATGTGACAAAAATTCATTAATTTTGCAGCCTCATTGCTATAAAATAGCTTAGGCACGGTATTTGTAGATGAGAGCGATAAAAACGAAATAAAAATAAAAACTATATAATTATGAGCAATAAAAATCATAAT
>USKH01000054.1 GCA_900555125.1 uncultured Clostridium sp. | reverse complement strand
TTTTTCAGCCCTTCTTTAATTTTCGCAAAAATTCCCATTAAAGCTCCTTATTATGCCATTATGCCGGTTCGGCGACCGAAACAGCTTCGCTGAGCTGTACGGACACTATCTTGCTTACGCCTTTCTCTTCCATGGTTACGCCGTAAAGATTGTCGGCAAGTTCCATCGTAGGCTTACGGTGAGTGATGACGACAAACTGAGTTTCCTCGCTGAAACGGCGCAGATATTTAGCAAATCTGCCTGCGTTTGCATCGTCAAGAGCCGCTTCTATTTCATCGAGAATACAGAACGGCATGGGCTTTAAGCGCAATATAGCAAACAATATTGCTATTGCCGTAAGTGCTTTTTCTCCGCCGGACAACAGCGTTATCGATTGCAATTTCTTTTCCGGAGGCTGAGCCACGATTTCAATTCCCGCTTCAAGCAGGTCGTCGCTGTCCTGCAAAATGAGATCGGCAGTACCGCCGTTGAACAGCTCTTTGAATATCTTTATAAAATTGGTCCTTATCTGTTGGAATTGGTCTTCGAATCGGGACAACATTTCGGCGCTTAAATCCTTTATTATCTTGACCATGTCTTCTTCGGCTTTTACAAGATCGTCGCGGCGTGCGCTTTCTTCTTCATAGCTTACCGAAAGTTCCTGGCTTTGCTCTATCGCGTCTACGTTTATGTTTCCGAGCGCGGACATCTGCCTGCGGAGTTTTCCGATGAGAGGCATGCCTTCCTGCGCATTATATTCGGGATCTTTAAACGGCAAACAAGTTTCGTACGACAATTGATATTGCTCAAAAATATTATTTTGCATTTTTTCGATATCTTCGTCCACCTTGAGAAGCAACATTTCCTGCTTTGTTCGTTCGTCTCTCAGATTCTGAAGCTCGCCCATAAGCTCCTGACGTGCGGTATCGAGTTCGGTAACCATTTGCTGAAGATCGGCTTTATATTTATCTAGATCGCCAAGCTTTCCGCGGATTTCTTCAACTCTGCCTGCGTCCACTTTGCTTTCGTTGGAAGCGGCTTGTTCGATTGCCTTTCTTATAGCGTCCGCCTGAGCGTCGTTTTCGGCAATTTCGGCGTTATTTCCGGCTATTTTGAGCGCACAGTCGTCCAATTCGGCAGCCAGTCTTTCAGCTGTCATTTCGCACGTTTTAACGTCGTTTTCCACGGCTACGCGTTCCATTTTCTTTGCCGTAAGTTCTTCCGACAACTCGTCGCGACTGCGTTTTAACGCATCGAAAAGCTGTTGATTTTCCTTATCGCTGTCCTTAGTGTCCTGAGTTTTTGAAGAAATAAGGTTTTCGAGTTTTGCTACGCTGCCCAAATCATCGTCGATTTTTGCAAGCTTTGCGGTAGCTTCGCTCAGATTTTTTTCGGTTGTGCGAATCTCCGATTCAAGCTCGCCCAAAATCTGTTCGCTCTTGTTTTTATTTTCGGTTTTTGCAGCCGATTCCACTTCGAGCGAATGAATATTTGTACGTACTTCGTTTATTTCGGCTTCTATTCGATCGTGCTGCGATATTTTAGCTTTCTTTTCGGCTTCGGAAGCAGACAACGCCTCTTCTATTTTTCCGATTTTTTCGTTAAGTTCGTTTAATTCTCTTTCGTGACTGAAAATATTTGCAATGTCGTTTTTCTTGCTGCCGCCGGTAATAGACCCCTGCGGGTTTATGACGTCGCCTTCGAGCGTTACTATTTTGAACGCATAGCGCGTAAGTCTTGCAAGAGATACGGCTGTGTCCATATCCTCTACGATAACCGTACCGCCAAGCAATCCTTTGATTACGCGGTCAAACTTGGGATGGTAGCTTACGAGTTTGTCCGCAACTCCGTAGCAACCGTTTGTGCCGAGAGCGCGTGCATAAGTCGAATCGATAAAGCGCGGTTTTATCGCATTAAGCGGCAAGAACGTGACTCTGCCGTATTTTTTGCGTTTTAAATACTCGATAAGCCACTTTGCGTCTTCTTCGTCCGACGTAATAATATTCTGCATGGCACCGCCGAGTGCCGTTTCTATAGCCGTTTCAAACTTGCGATCCATGGATATTACCTGAGCCACAACGCCCTGTATACGATCCGATACGGCAGAATCGGTTTTTGCGTCGCGAAGCAGGTTTTTAACGCTGAAAGTGTATCCTTCAAACGCCGTACGCATTTCGTTTAATATTTTCTGACGGGATTTTGCCGAAATGTATTTTTCGCTGAGCGCTTCGGTTTTATCGGTAAGCGCGGAGACTTCGGACAATATCTCGTTGTTTTCGGCAATTAACGCTTTAAGCTTTTCCTTAAACTCGGAGTATGCTTTTGCGTTTGACGCAAGTTGTTCGCTTAAAGACTTGAAGTTTTCGCTTTCGACCGTATTTTCTTCCCGCATCATCACGAGATTGGAATTAAACGATGAAATATCTTCGGTAAGCGCAACTTTTTCAGCTTCCAGTCTGGACAGATTGGACTTAATTTCCGCAAGCTTATCCATAGCTTCCAGAAGAGATTGCTGATTAAATTGTTGCTCGTTTTCCTTTTCGGTCAGCTTTTCGACCGTTTCCAGATAGCGAGCCTTGATTTTTTCTTCTTCGGTCAGTTTTTCTTCGGCTAATTTTAAAAGCGTTTGCTTTTTTTCGGAATTATCGGAAATCTCGCTTTCCATTCGATTTTTTCTTTCAGACAACTGCTCGTTATCGGTTTTAAGCCTTGACGATTGCGTTTCAAACGCCGAGATGCGCTCCTGAAGCACTTTCATGTTACCGGCTTGTTTTTCCAGCCCTACGGTAAGCTCCAAAAGCTCGTTTCTTAAATCTTCGATGTTTTTATCAACCGAATTCATGTTGTACATGGACTGGTTGTAATCGCCTATTTTTTGCTCGTACTGTTGCGTTTTAAGCGACAGTGCTTCGTTTACTCCGTCAAGTTTGTCGCTGATTTTCTTTTTTGCGGACGAAGCCGTTTCGTACTGATGTATGTACGTATTGATTTCATGATATTTTAACTGTTCGCGAAGCTCGAGCCATTTTTTTGCCGTTTCGGCTTGTTTGCGAAGAGGTTCCAGCATTTTGCCTTTTTCATCCAGGACAAGCGAAACCTTTTCGAGATTATCGCGCGTGCGCGCAAGCTTACGCTCGGCTTCCAGTTTTCTTGCCTTAAACTTGGAAATTCCGGCGGCTTCTTCGAATATGGCGCGTCTGTCCTCCGGCTTTGCGGAAAGAAGTTCATCCACTCTGCCCTGCCCGATAATCGAATAGCCCTCTCTTCCCATACCCGCGTCGCGAAGATATTCGGTTATATCTTTAAGACGACACGGCGTGCGGTTTACGGCATACTCGCTTTCACCCGAACGATAGAGTTTACGCGAAATAACCACTTCGTCGTAGTCGAGAGCGGGAAAAAGTTTTTGACGATTATCAAACACAAGCGCAACTTCGCAATAAGACATCGATTTTCTTTTTTCGGTGCCGTTAAAAATAACGTCCTGCATGGACGAGCCGCGCAACAATTTTGCCGATTGTTCTCCGAGCACCCAGCGAACCGAATCGGCTACGTTGCTTTTTCCACAACCGTTAGGTCCGACTATCGCAGTAATACCGCCTTCAAACGGTATTTCGTATTTATCCGCAAACGACTTGAAGCCGTATATTTCAATGCGTTTCAGTTTCAAAACAGAATTGTCCTCTTTACCTTTTACTTTTATAATATTATAACATTTACGCTAAAAAAAAGCAAGAAAAAAACGCCGCTATCTCCGTCGGCGTTTGTTCTTTCTTATTATTTTTGCGCGATTGCGACGCGATTCAGCTTTTGACAAGAATGTCATATATCTGTTTCGCCGCAATTTGCTGAGCTTCTTTTTTGCTTCTTCCTATGCCTTTCCCGAAATATTTATCTCCGAGAACCGCCTCGGCTTCGAAATACGGACGATTAAGCTCGCCTTTTCTTAACGGTTCGGGATAAACGAGCGACAATTTGTGCGCCTGCGCATACTCCTGTAAACGGCTTTTATAATCGGTAGACTGCGCGTCCGGCAAAACGGTTAAATGTTTTTCCACAAACGTCTTCGCCTGCGCAAGGCTTCCGCTGTCGAGATAAATGGCGGCAAGCACGGACTCGAAGATATCGGACTGTGTTTTCACCGACAAACCTTCGTCTTTATCGGTTCCGTTACCGAAACGAACAAAATCATACAGCCCCATTTTTTTCACCGACGCGCAAAGCGGCGTACGCGACACCATCTTTGCCCGCTGAAGAGTCATTTCTCCTTCGTTTTCGGCTTTTCTGTACAGCTTTTCGGCAATAATAAAATTGAGCACGCTGTCGCCCAGAAACTCAAGTTTTTCGTAGCTGTAGCAATTATCGTGCTCGTTTACGAACGAACTGTGAGTAAGCGCAGTTATAAGCAGCTTTTTGTCGTGAAAATGATAGCCGATGATTTCTTCGACTTTTTTTACGTCACAGTCGGTCATATTTGTTTATTCGGCAACGGTTTCGCTTTGCGCTGCAGCCTGCTGCGATTTTTTGTACGCCATTATGTTTGACGCGGTTTCTTCGATGTACTTCTTCTCTTTAAGCTTGCATGCGGTGATTATGGACGCGCAAACAGCCTCCGCGGAAGAAGAACCGTGCGCCTTAACCACGATTTTCTTAATACCCAAAAAACAAGCTCCGCCAACTTTCTGATAGTCCATCTGATTTTTTAACTTTGAAAATGCGCCTTTCATGAAGAACGCTCCGATCTTGGCTTTTTTGGACTGCATGATTTCGCGTTTGAGAGAACGCATAACGTACAGAGCGGTACCTTCTATGGTTTTAAGCAAAACGTTACCTACAAATCCGTCGCAGACGATAACGTCGTAATCCCCGGTAAGCGCATATCTCGCTTCCATATTACCTACGAAATTTACGCCGGTAGCTTTAACAAGCGGAAAAGCGGCATGAGTAAGTTCATTGCCCTTTTTATCCTCTTCCCCCACCGATACAAGTGCCACTTTGGGATTTTCGATACCCGCAACCGCTTTCATAAGACTGGACGCCATAATGGCAAACTGCGCCAGATATTCGGGGCGACAATCCATATTTGCGCCGCTGTCGCATATGGCGAGGTATCTGCCGTTCCCTATCGGAACGAGCGGTGAAAGCGCGGGACGAAGAACGCCGGGCAATCTGCCTATCTTGAAAATAGCTCCGGTCAAAAGAGCGCCCGTGCTGCCGGCGGAAATAATTCCGTCCACGTCATCTCTCTCGCGGCAAATATCGCACGCCACAACCATAGACGATTGTTTTTTTGTTTTAATTGCGACGGTGGGCGATTCATTGTTTGTAATAGTGTCTTTGGCATCTATCACTTCCAGGCGGGATTTATCATATGCGCAAGCAGCAAGCAACGGCTCGACAATATCCGTATTGCCCACGAGTATAAGCTCGAGATCGCTTTTAAGGTTGAGTGCGTCCACACAACCGCGAACCACTACTTCTTCGCCTTTATCCGCACCGAATGCGTCAACTACAAATTTCATAAATTCTCCTAACTAACAAATCAGTCTCACCAAATTGTTTTTAGCGAGACCGACCGTAATTATTTCGTTTCTTCTTTAATTTCTACTCTCTGAACGCCGTCATAATAGCCGCAGTTTTTGCAAACTCTGTGGTTAAGCATCTTTTCGTGGCACTGAGGACACTCGCGGATTGCCGGGGTTGAGATTTTCCAGTTAGCGTAACGGGAGTTGCCCGCCTTCTTGGAAACTTTATGCTTTGGTACTGCCATAATAGCACCTCCTCTTTAAAGTCAAATGCTATAATATTATAGTAAAAAATGCCGGGTTTGTCAACGATTTTAGGGCGTTTTTTCAAAACTTTAATTAAAAATTTCACGCTTTCCGCTTCGAAAATCGAAATAATACGCATTACCTTCGAAAATCTTATTGTCAAGCACTGTTTTTCCGCTAATCGTTCCCGATTTAAACGCCCGCAAAACAGTACAAGAAGAAAGCAATTCCGCGTTATCTTTATCCGGCACAAACGACGACGGAGCAAACAAAACGCTTTCGATATATTCCAGACGAACCATACGCACTCCTTCCCTTCGCTCGAACGAAAAGCCGAGCGGAGTTTTCTCGTTATCTTTAATTACGCGGCATGCTATGCCGTATTCGTCGAAAAGTTCTACCGCATCGCCATAAGAAAAAACGTACACTGTCCCGACGTCTACTTTGTTGGACAATACGACTATTTCTCTTGCAATCGAATAGTTTGCGCTTAGCAATATTATTTCGTCAAGTTTTCTTATCTTCAGAACTTTGAAGCGGTCGGAGATATTTTCTTTTCCGGTAAGATCGGCTACGAGCGCCGTCTTGTTTTTATCGAAAGTCACAACGCTTACCGTTTGCCCGTACTTGTCCGGATAGCAATACATACGATCGGGTTTTATCGTAAACGGAAGATTACAGCACAGCACCGTGCCAACGCAGTACATGACGCACAACCCGACAGTCAGAGCTTTGAACTTTCCGCACATAAAAAACCTGCTGATAAAAAAATATGCGATATACAAAGTAAAGATAAAAACTCCCGCATACACGATTATATTGCTGCCGGGTATATTTTTTGTCAGCTTTGCCGCAGCGTTCATAATCCACAGTCCAGGATACGCCGTTTTTACAATTACACCGGCAAACGGCAAAACAAGCGCAATAATCATGGTAACAAATAAAACAATAAACGTTACCATTATTACGTACGCCAAAACAAAATTGACAAAAACCGAATACACGGAAAGTCTTTCAAAGTAAAACAACATAGCCGGAGTTATTCCGATCTGCGCAGACAGCGACAATGCAATTGCATCGGTAACTTTGTTTATTTTACCTTTAAAAAGCTTGCGGAAAAGCGAACTTATCGGGCGGTTGAAAAATATAATGCCAAGCACGGCGGTTACGCTAAGCACAAAGCCGGCGTCGTAAAGCGAAAACGGACGTATTACGAGATAAATCGTGCAGGCAAGTCCGAGATTGTTAAGGCTATCGTTACGCTCGCCCGAAACAGACGCAAACTGCATGCAAAGACTCATGATAGTAGCGCGCACTACCGAAGCGGTAAAGCCTACAAGAATATTGTACATCAATAAAACAGCAGCTGTTACGATGAAATTCACAAGACGTTTTGCCTTTAAGCATTTACAGATAAACGATATTACAAATGATAAAAACATTACGTGAAGACCGGAAACGGCAAGAATATGTCCGATACCGGCAACACTGAAAGCATTTTTGGTTTGTATGTTCAGCTGACTTTTATCGCCGACAACCATTCCGTAGGCAAGCCTTCCGTTATCCTTACCGAGATTTGCGGTAAAAACATCTTTAATTCTCTCCCGAATGTAATCGGAAAATTTAAGCTTCTCTCTCGGCACGACAACAAAGTCGCCGGCTCCGACATATGCCGTATAGCGAACGTTTAAACGGTAAAAATATCCGTTAACGCTTCCGTTTTCTATCAATTTTGCTTTGCTGAGCGTGATTATGGCACTGAAAGTATCGCCG
>USKH01000053.1 GCA_900555125.1 uncultured Clostridium sp. | reverse complement strand
GCTTGTCGTCGTACACGTAGGAAAGACGGTCGTTTTCTTTTTGCCGTTTTATGGCAATGTCGATTAAAAGAAACAGCATTTCCCGCTTGCTCTTTTCGGGGAAGAGATACAGCGCAAGACTGCCCGGAATGGTGTTTATTTCGTTTACGTAAAGTTTTCCGGTGTCGTTATCCAAAAGAAAATCAACCCGCGCTATTCCGCTTGCGCCCACCGAATCAAACGCGCGTACGGCAAGCGAGCGCACTCTCTCCGATGTTGCTTCGTCGATGTTTGCCGGAAATTCCCGTCCCGAACCGCTCTTTGCTTTGCCGTGGTATTTCTCGTCGTATGTCAGAAATTCCGATAGGGAAGTGGGCTTTTCCACCTGCCCGGCTTCGCTTTTCCTGCCGTCGCCTATCACGGCGCAGTTAAGCTCGGTAAAGTTTTTTATTGCCCGTTCTACAACGACTTTGGTATCCCATAAAAACGCGCTTTCGAGAGCAACGCTTAGTTCGTCGCGATCGTGCGCTATGCCAATTCCGATGCTGCTTCCCGCTCTTGCCGGTTTTACTATTACCGGAAAGCCCAACGCGAAGTTTATTTTTTTTATTGCGTTATCGGAATTTTCGCCTTTTCTTATCGTAACGCATTTCAGCGACGGAATTTTATCCGCACGGAACAGCTTTTTCATCATTTGCTTATCCATGCCCGCCGCGCTTGCAAAAACGTCGCCGCCGGTGTATGGAATGCGGCTTAGTTCCAGTAAGCCTTGTATAGTTCCGTCTTCGCCGTTTCTGCCGTGCATGCACAAAACCGCGCAGTCGATGCGAACCTTCTTTACGCCACGCTTAAAGCGCAGTCGATTGTCGCCGGGGAGGAGGTAAACGCTTCTGCCGCCCGGTTCGCCGCGAAAAACTTCCACGTCGAAAAACGCCCGGCTGCTTTTCCATTTTCCGTCGCGACGCACGTAAACGCAGTACACCTTATGTCCGTTTCCGGCAAGAACGTTTGCCGCCTGTACTCCGGTTGCAACGCTAATGTTGTGTTCACAGCTTCTTCCGCCGAAAAAAACGGCAATATTCATGTTTTGCCTCCGAAAAAACGTATTCGGTAAATTATATGCGTTTCAAAAACTTAACGTTACGAACGCAATGGTTTTTAAGAGAGGGAAAACGTCAAAAAAATCTCTCGTTTGTAATGTAAACGAGAGAGGGAAAACAAAATTTATAAATTTGACGGAGTGAAGATGGTAAGCCCTTTTTCAACTACCTCGCAGTCGAAGGGAAGATTTTTGTAAATTTCACCGTCCAGCTCGATATCTGCGTCGCTTTCTATTGTTACTTTCTTGCAACGAATGTGGGTTGTAATAGGCATGTCCATGTGCTTGCCTTTTACAAACTTCGGCAGGATTTTCATCACCTTGCCGTTTTCAGGCATTTGCATTATAATAACGTCCAGAAATCCGTCGTCTATCTTCGAAACGGGCGAGATGCGGATGTTGCCGCCAATTGCTATTCCGTTGCAAACGCCCGCCATAATGCAGTTAACTTTAAAAGATTGTCCGTCGTCGCAAGTTATTGTGGCATTGCAGGGGATCATATGGTTAAGCCAGTATACAAGAGAGCTTAAATAAGTCAGACCGCTTTTTTCGTACGCGAGTTCGAGAACTTTCACGTCCAGTCCGGTTCCTGCAACGTTTAAGCAGCGTTTGTTGCCGACTTTGATATAATCTATTTTTTTAGTATTTCCGGCGAGTATGTCTTTAAGAGCTTTTATGGGGTTAAGATTAAATCCTGCGGCTCTTGTGAAGTCGTTGCCTCTTCCGGCGGGAATAAAGCCCATTGTCGTGTGTTCTATGTCGGAAATACCGTTCAGGACATCGTGAAAAGTGCCGTCGCCGCCCATGGCAATAACTATTCCGCCGTTTTTGGTTAGGTCTCTAGCAATCTCGGTTGCATGTCCTTTGTAGTTGGTTACGTAAAGAGTGTAATCTATTGAGTGATCGGCACAGTATGCGGTAACCTTTTTAAGGCATTTAAGACCGAGTCCTTTGCCGCTCCGAATGTTAGCGATTATGTTTATCATAGATATTATTATAACGTAAAACAAAGTAAAAATCAATTGTTTTAAGTGGTAAATCGTCAAAAAAACGCACATTTTTCCGGAAAAAATTATTTTGTTGCGCAAAAGAGAAAAACGTGCGAATTTTGTTGCATTATTTTCATAATTATGATAAAATAATCGTCGTGGAAATAAATATACCTGACAGTTTAATAAAACTGAGTAGCATGTCCTCGTCGCCCATATATGTGGTAGGCGGATACGTCAGAAATAAAATAGCAGGGTTGGGGGAAACCGATATAGACATCTCCGGACCCGCAGTTGCCGACGCACTGGGACTTAGTAAACGTTATCGCACGGAAGTGGTAAATTATAAACTCGGAACGGTTGTCATCAAGTATAACGAAGATACTTTCGAATATACTCCTTTTCGCGTGGAAAAGTATGCGGAGGGAGGCGGACATTCGCCTGTTTCGGTTATGTTTACTACGGATATAACCAAAGATGCTCTTCGCCGCGATTTTACGTGCAACGCAATTTATTACGATATTAAAAACAATAAAATAATCGATCCTCTCGGCGGAATTGCCGACATCGAACACAAGCTTTTGCGTGCGCACGACCCCAAACGCATTTTCGCAAGCGACGGCTTAAGAGTGCTTCGTATGGTTCGCCTTGCGTGCGAATTGGGCTTTAAGATAGATTCCGAAACGGCGAAAGCCGCAAAAGCCAACGTCGAACTTCTTAAAGATATCTCTGCCGAAAGAAAACGCGACGAGCTTGTTAAAATTCTGCAAGCCGACACGAAAAACAATATCGCAAACGCTCAGTACCGCGCGCTTCGCCTGCTCAATCAGATAGGCGCGCTCAAATATCTCGTGCCTCAGCTCGAGGACGAAGCGGGATTGGAGCAAAACCACGAGTATCACAAGTACGACGTTCTGGAACACACGTTCCAGTGCGTTCGTTTCGCTCCGCCCGATATACGCCTTGCCGCGCTTATGCACGATATAGGAAAGCCGTACTGCGTCAAAAAATTCGGCAATATGCACGGACATGAAAAAGTTTCCGAAAATATCGTACGCTACACGTTCGGCGAATACGGGCTGCGCTTTCCCAATGCCGTAATAGACGAAGTTGCATGGCTTTGCGCCAACCATATGTACGATCGGGACGGCAAAACCAAGGACGCCAAAGTGCGCCTGTTCGTTGCCAAAAACATCGACAGAATAGACAAACTGGTCGAACTTATAAACGCCGACAGGCTGGCAACCGGGCTTATCACCGAAAATCCCGAACACAGATTGCTTAAAGTTAAACGTCAATTGATAGAGGAAGGCGCTCCGCTTAAAGTCACCGATCTCGTGGTAAGCGGCAGCCGTATGATACTCGAAGGCATTCAGCCGGTAAAAATAGGCGCTCTTCTCGAAAGCTTGTGGAGAGAATGCGTAATAAACCCCAAGCTCAACAACGAAGAATGGCTTGTGGCTCAGATAAAGAAGCACGCCGACAGCGACGCGCAAGGAGAATAATATATGGAACTTAAAGGATTAAAAGCAAATTTTCTCGGCGACAGCATAACCGAAGGCGTAGGAGCTTCTTCCGTCGACAAAGTGTGGTGGAAAGTGCTTGAAAAAGACACAGGCATCATTGCGCGCGGCTACGGAGTAGGCGGAACGCGTATCGCCCGTCAGCAGACTGCGTCGGCAAACGAGAAATGGGATCACGATTTCAACGAACGTATGCTCGAAATGGATAAAGACGCCGACATTATCGGCATTTTCGGCGGAACCAACGATTACGGTCACGGCGACGCTCCCGTGGGCGGCATAGACGATACCACCGTTGATACTTTCTATGGCGCGCTCAATCATATGTACACTTATCTCATCGAAACCTATCCCAAGGCGTTCATTTTCGTAATGACCCCTCTTCATCGCACCAACGAAAACAGGAACACCGGCGACGGCTACAAAAAGCCGACGCTCACGCTTAAAGGGTACGTAGACGCGATAAAAGAAGTAGCCGAAAAATATTCGCTGCCCGTGCTCGATTTATATGCAATCGGCGGCATTTATCCCGAAAACGAAATAAACCGCAACACCTGGACTGTCGACGGACTGCATCCCAACGACGCAGGCTACAAGAAAATCGCGGGAATGGTACAAAAGTTCCTTGAAAATTCGTACTACGAAAAAAACTGAAAATAAATTCATAAGGAGTTAATTATATTATGAGTATAGTTACTATTATCGGTTCGGGAATGATGGGCTCCGCACTCGCTTTTCCCGCTCGCGAAAACGGGCACGAAGTTCGCCTTGTTGGCACTCCGCTGGACAGAGAAATCATAGACGCTTGTCGCAAAACCAACCGTCATCCCAAATTCGAGTACGACTTTCCCGAGGGGATAAAGTACTATCAGATAGAAGAAGTAGGAGAGGCAATCAAAGGCTCTACGTTCATAATCTGCGGCGTAAGCTCGTTCGGAGTGGACTGGTTCGGCGAAAATATCCTGCCTGTTATCCCTGCAAACATCCCTGTTTTGTCGGTCACCAAAGGACTTATCGAGGACGAGGCGGGCAACCTTATCTGCTATCCCGAATACTGGAAGCGCATGCTTGCAAAGAAGGGAATAAATCGCGAAGTTTTTGCAATCGGCGGACCTTGCACCAGCTATGAACTTGTATTCCACGATCAGTCGTGCGTAACTTTCTGCGGTAAGGACGTCAACATCCTCAACATGATGCGCGACACCATGAAAACCGACTACTATCACATTTCCGTTTCCACCGACGTTATGGGCGTCGAAAGTGCGGTTGCACTTAAAAACGGCTATGCGCTCGGAATTGCGCTCACCGTGGGAATCAATCAGAAAGAACACGGCGAGGACAGCGTTCTGCACTACAATTCGCAGGCAGGCGCGTTCGGGCAGGGCGTAAAGGAAATGCGTAAGCTTATAACGCTGCTCGGCGGAGCGGAGGACAATATCGTTCTGGGAGCCGGCGATCTGTACGTTACGGTATACGGCGGCAGAACGCGCCTTATCGGCATACTGCTCGGAAGAGGAATTCCCTTCGATGAATGCATGAACCGTCTTAAAGGCGTAACGCTCGAATCTCTTGTTGTGGCAACCCGCGTGGCTCACGCAGTCAAAAACTGGGCAAAACAAGGCAAGCTCGACCTCAAGGATTTCCCGCTTCTCATGTGTGTGGACGGAATAATCAATGAAGGCAAGCCCGCGGTTTTACCCTGGGACAGTTTTATTACCGACAATATTTAATCTCGATAAATTTATTCGGACGGTTACGGTTTTTTCCGTAGCCGTTTTTTTACAGAATAGGACAAAGTTGCGTTTTTTTGAGGTAAAATGAGCAATATTTTCTTTGACAAATGCGCAAAAACGATTGTATAATATAGTTAAATCAAAAAAACAAACGGAGAAATTTATGAAAAAATTGCAGCCTTTTGTGGGAGTGGCATACTATCCCGAAGCGTGGGACAGATCGGAGATGATAAAAGATCTCGACAATATGGTGCGTTACGGAATAAAAGCCGTCCGCGTTGCCGAGTTTGCCTGGAAAACAATGGAGCCGGAAGACGGAAAGTTTGATTTTTCGCTGTTCCGCGAAATGACCGACGAGTGTAATAAGCGCGGCATTTACGTTATTTTCGGAACGCCGGGAGCTTGCCCGCCCCGCTGGCTTGCCGAAAAATATCCCGATATCTACGTTAAGCACTACGACGGCTCTCCAAACGGAATAGGCGCGCGCCGTGACTGCTGCTTTAACAACGAGCATTATAAATTCTACACCGACAGAATTACCGAGCGGATGGCAAAGGAATTCGGTAGTGACGAAAACGTCATCGGCTGGCAGATAGACAACGAAATCGACGCAAGAAAAGCAGATATAGGTTGCGTTTGCCCCGACTGCGTAAAGACTTTTCAGGATTGGTGTCGTAAACGTTTCGGCGGCGACATAGAAGCGTTCAACAAACAAATCGACACCGGAGTTTTCTCCACAAGATACGACGATTTTTCGCAGCTCGAAGCACCTCGCTTCAAGCAGTGGACAAGCCCCGCTCTCAAAGCGTTGTGGTTGCAATGCAAGCACGACACCGCAATCGAATACATCGTCCGTCAGCGCGAAATCATAAAAAAATATTCGGATAAGCCGGTCGGAACCGACACTATGCCCACCTATCACGCTCTTTCGTACGAAGGCGTGGGCAAAAACATGGATATAATACAGTTCAACCAGTATTCGTACGGAGCGAGATACGCTAAAGTGGAAACCTGGTTCAACTTTATGTACAATATAAAGAAAAAGCCCTTCTGGCTCACCGAAACGTCTACTTGCTGGAACGGCGACATGCGCTCAAACTATATGCGCGCTCGCGGATTCGTCGAAATGAACGGCTGGCTCGCGCTTATGAACGGTGCCGAGAGCGTCAACTACTGGCTGTGGCGCACGCACTACGGCTCGCACGAACTCATGCACGGCTCGGTTATCGAAAGCAACGGAAGAGATCGCCATATGGCAAAAGAAGTGATGAAATTCACGTCCGACGTAAAAAAGAACGCCGACATTATTTCTGATACTGCGCCTAAGGACAGCGGTCTTGCGATAATGTGTTCATGTCAGTCCGAAACCGAGTTTTATTGCCAATCAATGTATGAGTTAAACGGTAAAAAATTCGATTACCGCGACTTAATATCCAAATATGTCGAATTGCCGCTCATGCGCGCCCGCCTTATGCCTGCGATTATTTCCGCAGCCACCGATTTTCAGGACAAAAAAGTGCTTTTAACGCCCTTTATAACCTGCCTCGAAAACGATAACCTCTCGGAGCGCATCCTCTCGTGGGTAAAGGAGGGCGGAACCTGGATAACCGGACCGCTCACCGATATAAGAACCGCCGCTCATTCCAAATATACGGAGTCTGCAACCGGAATAACCGAAAAAGCGGCGGACGTAACCGTTCAGTTCACCACGCCTGCCTTTGACCCGAATGACCCCGCGTACGTCGAAATCGGACTTAACTATTCGGGTGCGAGCGTCAAAGCCGAGCAGCTTTGTTTCGATGCGATAATGCCGGGAAAGACTGCCGAAACGTTGATGACATACGAAAACGAAAGTTACTTCGACGGATATTCTGCGGTAACGCAAACGCAGTACGGCAAAGGCAAAATAGTCGTTCTCGGCTGCCTGCCCGCGGAAGCCGCGCTTGTAGCACTCACTAAAAATCTGTGTGCGGAGAAAAACATTTTGCCGGTGTGCGAGGCAAGCCACAATCTTTCGGTTATCGAGCGAACGGGCAAAGCCGGCACCGTGTACGCCGTTATCGAAACCGAGTATAAAAAAGGGCTGTTTGTCTGTCCCTGTAAAGTACACGATCGCTTATCCGGCAAAGATTATGAAGAGGGCGAGAATGCGGAAGTCGCGCCTTACCAAGTAATGTTGCTCGAAAAGATATAATTTTGCTCTCGAAAAAGAAAAACAGACGCCTAAAACTTGACTTTTATCAAAGAGTTTGTTACAATAATAAATAA
>USKH01000052.1 GCA_900555125.1 uncultured Clostridium sp. | reverse complement strand
TTTCTACTATGTTTAAGCAGGAAAACCAACCTTAACATTAACATACTCCCCTATCTCAAAAGTTTTTTGCCTACTTTTTACAAAAAAGAAAGGTTGATTTTTCTTCTATACACAAGCAGGAAAACCAACCTTGACATTAACATACTCCCCTAGCACAAAAGTTTTTTGCCTACTTTTTTTCAAAAAAGTACGGTGCTTTTTTACAAAAAAGTAGGTTATTTTCGGAACTGAACCGAATAAAGGTTGTAGTAGAATCCGTGCTTTGCCATAAGCGTTTCGTGATTGCCCAGTTCGATGACGTTGCCGTCTTTCATTACGAGAATAATGTCGGCTTCGCGAATGGTGGACAGGCGGTGCGCAACGATAAACGACGTTTTGCCCTTTGTTGCGGCGGCAAACGCATCCTGAATTTTAAGCTCGGTGCGGGTGTCGATGGAAGAGGTTGCCTCGTCAAGTATAAGAAGACCGGGGCGAACGAGCAGTACTCTGGCAATGCACAAAAGCTGCTTTTGCCCCTGCGAAATGTTTCCGCCGTCTTCTGCCAGAACAGTGTTGTAGCCGTCCGGCAGGCGCGTTATAAACGAATGAATGTGAGCTTTTTTTGCCGCTTCGACAACTTCGTCCATGGAGGCGTCGGGCTTACCGTAGGAAATATTGTCGAAAACAGTGCCTCTTTTGATCCAGGTGTCTTGTAGTACCATTCCGAACGAGCGGCGGTATCCGTCGCGGTTAAACGAGCGGATTTCGGCGCCGTCCAGTCTGATTTCGCCGCTGTCGACATCGTAGAACCGCATCAAAAGATTGATAAGCGTGGTTTTGCCGCAGCCGGTGGGACCTACTATCGCGATTTTCTGACCGCTTTTAACGGAAAGATTAAAGTTTTCGATAAGCGGGCGTGAGGGATCGTAGCTGAAATAAACGGAAGAAAAATCCATATCTCCGCAAACGTTTTCGGGAGAGGGCAATGCTCTTTCGTCGGGCAGTTCTTTTTCTTCCAGCAGGTCGAATACTCGTTTGGCTCCGCTGAGCGCAGTCTGAACTTCGGTTATTACGCCGGTAATTTCGTTAAACGGCTTGGTGTACTGGTTGGCGTAGGAAAGAGTACATGACAGTCCGCCCACGGTGAGACTTGTCATGCTTATGCCGAGGATTACCGGATTGTTGCCCTGAATGACGATGTACGCGCCCAGCGCCGCAACCGCAAGATAAATTATTGCGTTGATAAAGCGGGTGGAGGGGTTAATAAGCGCGGAGAAGAACGCCGCGTCCTGACCGTATTTTTTCATGCGCACGTTTACGTCGGCGAATTTTTCTTCTACGTATTCTTTTTTATTAAACAGGCGTATCATCTTCTGATTGCCCACCGTTTCGTTAAGCAGCGAACTCATTTCGCCGCGCGTTTTAGCCTGATTGGCAAACGAATCGTGACAACCCTTTGCGATAAAGTACGCCACGAACAGCGATATCGGGGTGAGCAGAACCACCGCGACGGCAATAAGCCAGTTTTGAAGCAGCATGAATATAAGAGTGCCGATTATCGTGATTATTCCGGTAAACAGTTGCTGAAAACCCTGCAGCAGTCCGTCGGAAATCTGATCGATGTCGTTTACAAGCACCGATAATACGTCGCCGCGCTTGTGCGAGTCTATAAAGCTTACCGGCACCGCGTGGATCTTGGCAAAAGCGTTTTTGCGCAGATCGCCGATAGCGCGGTAGGAGGCAACGTTGATAAAGTACGAAGCCAGATACTGGAACAGGAACGCAGCTCCTATGCTTATGGCAAGCAGAATTATATAATAGGTTATTTTTTCGAAATCAACGTCGTTTACGCCGACTATGCAGTCAACCGCATAGCCGATGAGAACGGGCGCAAACAGCGTTACAACCACCTGGAACAGCGAACATATAAGGGCGATTATTATAAACGCGACGTGCGGCTTGATGTAGCCGAGCAGCTTTTTTACGGTGCGGTCTTTTGTCTTTACGCGTTTCATACTCTGTCCTCCTCGGCAACCTGCGAATTGTAGATTTCGCGATATTCCGGGCAGGAAGCAAGCAGTTCGGAGTGCGTACCCGCTCCCACAATCGCGCCGTCGTCCATTACTAAAATAAGATCCATCGCCTGCATGGAAGTGGCTCTTTGCGAAATGACCACCGTGGTCATTCCTTTACAGTCCTCTCTCAGCGATTTTCGAAGGGCGGCGTCGGTTGCAAAGTCCAGCGCCGACGAGCTGTCGTCCAGAATGAGAATGTCGGGCTTTCCCACGAGCGCACGAGCAACGTTAAGTCGTTGTTTCTGTCCGCCGGAGAAGTTGTTTCCGCCCTCCACAACCGGTTCGTCCAGCCCGCCCGGCTTTTTGCTTACGAATTCGTATGCCTGAGCGGTTTTTATTGCGGCGATAAGCTCGTCGTCGCTTGCGGTGGGTTTTCGCCACAAAAGATTGCTTTTAATCGTGCCGGAGAACAGCACCGATTTTTGCATAGCAAAGCCGATAAGCGCGTTTTTTTCGGCGGCGGTATACTGCGACACGGGATGTCCGAACAGGTTTATTTCGCCGTCCGTAACGTCGTACAAGCCCGCGATAAGCTGCACAAGAGTGCTTTTACCGCTTCCGGTACCGCCTACAATGCCGAGAGTTTGTCCTTTTTTTATCGTGAAGTTTATGCCGGACAGCGTGCTTTTGCTGTTGCCCGCATATGTGAAAGCAAGATTTTTAACTTCTATTGCGGGTGCCGAATAATCGGGAGCGGCGCCGTCGCCGCCAAGACGGGACGACGGCGTGGCAAAAACCTCGTTTATGCGCTTTGCACTTGCCGACGCGCGTGAAAAAGTTACGACGAGGTTGGCAAGCACCGCAAGCGCAATCATTATCTGCGTGAGATAGTTTACGAGCGCGATTATCGAGCCCTGAGAAAGATTACCGTAATAAACCTGCTTGCCCCCCAGCCACAAAACGAGAATAACCGCAATGTTAATAATTGCGTACGAGGCGGGATTGGTAAGATTGCTTACATTGCCGATGGCAATCGAAATTGAGGTCATCTTGTCGTTTTTCCGGTTGAATTCGGCTTTTTCGCGATCGCCTCGGGAGAATGCGCGTATTACTCTCACGCCGTTAAGGTTTTCGCGGACCGAAAGCGAAACGTCGTCTAAAAGCCCTCTCGCAACGCCGTAAGCGCGGAAAGAGTGCGACATTATAAAGTACAGGATAATCGCAATGAGAAGAGACGCGCCTATGAATATAAGAGAAAGCTTTGGCGCAATGGTAATCGCCATTATTATCGAGCCGATTACGACGAAAGGCGCGCGCGTGACCAGTCGGATAAACATCGCAACGCCCTGCTGACACTGAGTGGTGTCGCCCACAAGGCGGGTCATAAGCGACGGCGCTCCGAACTTGTCCACGTCCGCCTGCGAAAGCGTGTTTATGTGTTCGTACAAGCCTTTTCTGAGGTTTGTGCCGAATCCCATGGACGCGCGCGAGGCGAAGTACTGCGCTACCAGCGCGAACAGAAGTCCCACTGCAGCCAGCACAAGCATATATACGCCGTATTTCGTGAGAAGCGAATAATCGCCCGCTCTGCCTGCGGGTATTGCCTCGTCTATTATTTTTGCCACGACTACCGGAACCAGCAGTTCGAGTATTGCTTCGACAAGCTTGAACAGCGGACCCAGAATTGTTTTAACCCGGTAGCCTTTGAGGTATGGAAGAAGTTTCAGCATATTTTGCTCCGATATGATTAATCCGCTCTAAATAATACCACATTCTCGGCTAAAAGTAAACTCATTTAACGCGTATGCGCGTTATAGGATTGACGAAAAGAAATAAATCTGCTATAATTTACAAGGTAAAAAGCGGAGGCTTACGATGATAAACAAACAAATATTAAATTATTTCGATCTGCCCGGCGACGATTATCAAATGTCGTCGTACGGCAGCGGGCATATAAACGTAACCAACCTCGTTACCGGAAAGAAAAATAAGTTTATTCTGCAAAAGATAAACGACAAAATTTTTTCGGATGTTGACGGACTTATGAGAAACGTTTCGTCGGTGTGCGATTTTAATACGGAACAAGTGAAAAAACAGGGCGGCGACGTTAAAAGGTGTTTAAGCCTTGTCCGTGCTAAGGACGGCGCAAGTTACGTTAAAACGGACGAAGGGTGTTTTCGCGTTTACAACTTTATCGAAAATACCGTGGCAATAAACATGCCGTTGTCGGCGGAACATTTCGGCGAGGGCGGAGCGTGTTTTGCCGGGTTTGCAAAAAATCTTGCCGGGTTCGACGCAAGTACGCTTACCGACGTTATTCCGCATTTTCACGACACCGTACGGCGAGTGGAAAACCTCGAAAAATCCGCGAAAAAGAACATCGCGGGGCGTTTTTCGGAAGTAGAAGAGCTGTACGACTTCGTTCTGTCTCGTAAAAGTGCGGCGGGCGTGGTGCTTGCCGGCATGGAGAAAGCAATTATTCCGCTTCGCGTTACGCACAACGATACAAAGTTCAACAACCTTTTGTTTGACGCGAAAACAAAAAAACCGGTTTCGGTAATCGACCTCGACACGGTTATGAAAGGCAGTATGCTGTACGACTTCGGAGACGCCGTTCGTACCGGCTGCAACTCCGCCGACGAGGACGAGCCCGATCTTACCAAGGTCAAATTTTTAAGCGACTATTACGCCGCGTTCGAAAAAGCTTATCTCGGAGTGTTCGGCGACGACATTACGGCAGAAGAAAAACGCTTGCTCGGCTTTTCGTCCATGCTGATGACGTATGAGTGCGGCGCGAGATTTTTAACCGATTATCTGGACGGCGACGTATACTTTGCCGTTCACAAGCCAAAGCATAATCTGCTCCGCGCGAAAACGCAGTTTAAGCTGGTGAAAGAAATGGAAAAGATGTTCGGGGCTATGACGGGATATACGGAGGCGAAATAATGGGTTACAAATACGAAATGCACACGCACGACTGCATGGGAAGCAAGTGCGGACAATTTACACCCGAACAACTTGTGGACACTTTTTTATCTCAGGATTATACGGGAATATTTTCCACCAATCATTTTTTCTGCGGCAACACGGCGGCACCCGGACCGGAAAAAGAGTGGAAGTACAGGCTTGAAAAATTCTGCGACGCTTACAGGGCGGTTAAAGACGAAGGCGATAAAAAAGGACTTGACGTATTTTTCGGCTTCGAATACACCGTTCCGCATACGGTAGATCCGATTGCAAACAACGCCGGCTGCGATTTTCTGGTGTTCGGCGTGGATGAAAAATGGCTGGAAAATTACGGCGGCGACGTCGAAACCTGCCCGACCAGGCAATATCTTAACAGAATACGCGAGGCGGGCGGCACGGTAATTCAGGCACATCCTTATCGGCTTGAAGAACGGTATATGGACCATATCTGCCTTATGCCCGATTGTGTGGACGGCGTGGAGGTTATCAACACCAGCCCCAATACTATTGAAAGCAATACGCTGGCGCGTGTGTACGCCGATTATTTCGGCTTTTTCCATACGGCGGGTTCGGATATTCACGGTCCCGACAGGGCTTTGCTGGGAGTTACCGAACTTCCGGAAAAGGCTGCAAACGAGCGCGATTTCATGCGCATGTTGAAAGAAAGAAAACAAAAACTTTATATTCAGGCAAACCGTATGCGGAGGGATTTTTAAATGAAAGAAAACCAAAAAGACACTCAGAAAATCTATGCGCGCGAAGTGCAGAAACGCTATGAAAAAATGGGTAAAGTGAAAGCCGACGTGGGAGCGGCGCCGCTTGCATACACAATATTCGTGTATGCGTTTGCCGTGCTTGCTTTGTTCGGACTGCTGTTCGGCATTATGAATATGTCGTCGGTCAAAACGCTCGGAATAATTTCGCTGTCGGTTTCCGGAACGTGCGCGGTTCTGCTTGTATTGATGTATTTCATCGCGTCGAGAAAAGGACCCACCCGCTACGTGGAAGTGGCAATAAAGTACGAAGGTAAATTTCTGCTGTTTCAGATTATAGACGAACGCCACGTGATATTTTCTGACGGCGAATACACGCTGGAATACGAGAAAAAACAGGTTAAAGAGCGTCCCCAGGGCATTATCAATCCTCAATTGTCGTTCGACGCGCCGCTTTCGGCAAATTACGAAGCTGTCGAAAATAAGGGTATGAAGACAATTTACGTCGGCAAAAAAGACAGTGGCGATCCGGAAAAACCGTACGTTTACAAAGTTTCCTGCGAGGGTAAATTTGTAACCGGATTCAAGATGAACGGCAAAAGCGTTACTTTCGACGGAATAAATGAAAAGGGCGTAAGTCTGGGCATTCCGGCGATGCTGATAGAAGAAATCCAGAAAAGAGGGACTTCGCTTCCCGCAAAAGAAATAGTCGTCAGTCAGAAATAACATGGAGGAGATTTTATGAAAAAAGCAGTCGTTTTTCTCGCAAACGGATTTGAAGAAATCGAAGCCTTGACTGCGGTGGACGTATTGAGAAGAGCGGGCGCCGTTGTCGATATCGTTTCGGTGTGCGAAAAAGAGGTAACCGGGGCGCACGGAATAAAAGTTATCGCCGACATAACGGAAGAAGAGTTTAATCCCGACGATTACGACGCGGTGGTGCTTCCCGGCGGAATGCCCGGCGCGAAAATATTGGGCGAATGCAAAAAAGTCGTAGGTTGCGCGGCAACGTTCGACGCCCGACACAAGATAGTAGCCGCGATATGCGCCGCTCCCGCAACCGTACTCGGAATGAACGGACTAACCGAGGGAAGACGTGTTACATGCTATCCCGCCGACCAGTTTGTTCGCGTTCTGGAAGGCGCAACCTACACCGGCGAAGAGCTTACCGTTGACGGCAACCTTATCACCGCAAACGGACCGAAAGCTGCCATGCAATTTGCGCTTGCCATATGCGCGAAGCTCGGACTTAATCCGTCTTTATAAAAATTCAGGCAGAATCGGTGAATTCCGACGTAAAAATCAATGGCTGTAAACTCTGTTTTATAAAACAATCACACATATATCATTTGTCAATCACACAAAGGGAGTATCTTATACTCAGGATATGAAAATATCTCACATTTCTTCCTTTATTACGGCAACGGACGCAGAGCGAAAGCAACGCGCCCGTTGTTGTTTTAAAGTGACAGGCGCAGCGGTTAAAAAAATCGACAATATGTATAAAAAGCTTGCTTTTTCCGAAAAACGTATTATAATTATAGTCGATGTTTTTAATAGCAGTTAAAAGCAATAAATTTTTCGGAGGAGATATTGTTATGGACGAAAACAACAACGGAAAGAAAACGGGATTTGTAGAAGCTATCGACAATCTGCCGCTTATTCTCAAAATTTTATTCTGTATTCCCTGCCTGGATATTATATGGGCTATTTACCGTATAATCAAAGGAGTGGAAACGGGTAGCGCGCTTCTTATAGTTGTGGGCATACTGTGGATTATCCCCGGCGGAATGATTTGCTGGATTGCCGATCTTATCACCGTGATTTTAAGCAAAGAAAGACCCATTCTGTCTTGATTTGCTTGTTTGTCGTAAGAAAGCGGAAAGAAATAAAACAAAAAAGAGAAATCGGTCCCGGTAAATGCGCCGCGCCGATTTTTTTATGTTTAA
>USKH01000051.1 GCA_900555125.1 uncultured Clostridium sp. | reverse complement strand
TATTACTTTAAAATTATTGGTGATAATATTTATTTATCTTGGGAAATCGACAAGTGGTAAGTCACCTAGCTCTGAACTAGGCTATGCGTAGGTTCGAATCCTACTTTCCCAGCCAAGTATGTCGGTCTATAAGTCTTTTCTTATAGACCATTATTTTTGTATTTTTAGGAGCATTTTCGCCCATTTTTGAGCAATTTCATAGCAAATCAATAGACCGAGTAACGGAGAACCCGTTGCCCGGTCTTTTTTTATGCCTAAAAAAGCGTAATTTCACACGAAGTTAGGACATACAAGCTTGACTTTTGAGAAATTTATGGTAGAATGTAAAAGATAAAATGTATCATACATTGATATGCGGAACTTTTAACGCCGAATAATCTGAAAAAATGCGAAACACAGGCAAAAGGAGTTGACAAGGTGTGACATACACAAGGCAATCGAAGACGAGGAAGTCTGTCTATAATTTGAATAAGAGTAACGGAATTTGACCGCACTGCTGCATAGGCTAAACCTATGGGGCGGTGCGATTTTGCTTTTATAAGAAACAGATATACAACTTTAAAGCAGTTTAGGTTTTAACCAATGAAAAACCTATCTTTTAAATCTTACTAACGAAAAAGTCAGAAGGAGGTGGAACATAATGAAAAAATATTTTGAAAAAGCAAGTATTGCTTTAATAATTGCTATGATGTTCATTCTTGCTATTTTTGGTGGCGCAGCAATGAAAACTCATACAAACGCTGATAATGTAAAATATAAAACGGCCGTGGACTATACAGTAGCCGAGCCGGAAGAGGATCCAAATCAAGAGTGGGATATAAGCCTTGACCAAAGCCTAAATCTTACACTTGGTCCGTGGTATTCGAGCGACGGCAAGTATGCTAATCCTACCATCCCAGTTTATACCATTCAAAAGACAAGAAGTGACACAGAGAATATGGTAATCCTCTTTTGTGGCGAGGGTTATACCAAAAGTCAGCAACAAAAATTTATCAATGACGTCAAAAAGGTGTGGGAGGGCGCAATGCAGCACGAGCCAAATCGTAGCTATGCAGATCGCTTTAATGTCTATGCACTTTGCACGGCATCGGAGTCTAGCTTTAATAGTGGTGACAGTACGTTTTTCGACGTGGTTATTGATAAAAGTAGCGGTCCGATGATTGGACTAAGCAAGAGTATTAGTAAAAACCATATTTTCGAACGCTGTATTGGACCTGCATTTCTTGAGAAAATTCACGATGCGCATATTCCTGAAAAAACCGATCCAAATTCATCTTATTGGGTTGGTAACAATAGCCCTCTTAGTGAATATGAACCATTTTATTATGTGCATAAATATATCAATCAGTTTGCTGTGTTAGTCAATACGACTCAAGATTTTGGTGGTTCGCATAGAAATTATGAAAGAGGTATTCATTATCTTGTAACTCCGGCTGATAGCGCACGTGCGCAAAAGACTTTTACGCACGAACTTGGTCACGGATTGCTAGAACTTGGCGATGAGTACATGTCAAGTACTACGCAACAAACAGATCTTACGTCATTAAACGTGGCGCACACTCACGACCCGAACAACGTAAAGTGGAAACAGTTGTTAGGTTTCAGAAAAACTTATACATGTAATACGTTAGGCTATGGCAATGCTTACAACTCAAGTTACGAATGCCTTATGCGTGATACCACCTATCAATTCTGTGAGGTATGTAAGTTGCAAGGCAGCAAGAGAATGTCGCAACTCATAGACGGCAAGAGCCTCTATGTTGCCGACCCCGAAGTCAAGAAATATACCGGGCAGTATTCTAAGCCGTCAGACTTTGCGGATACGACATATAACGGATATTATTATTTTGAAAATTATCGCAAAGGTGTTTTGCTAAGTGGCACTGATAAAAATAAATTCAATACGAGTATGGCGGGCGAGAAAATTCAACTCCGCACCATTGTACAAAATTTATCGGACACTACACAGCGCTATGTTACCACGAAAATGTGGATAAAGCATGCCGATGGCGGTGTTGCCACCACGAGAAGTGGGGACAAACTTGAAACATCGCAGACTTTCACCATTCCTGTATGGAGCGAAAAGAGCAAGTTTTGGCCGAAGGGTGCTTTGAGCTATGAAGGTAGCAACATGAATTCGGGATTGGAAAATTGTGAACTCATTTACCAAATCCCATCGGACGCAGTGATGAATAGCGGCGACACGGTTGCTTTCGAAGTGACTGACGAAAAGGGCAACGTGCTTGCAAACGACAACACCGAAACTCAAACTTATGCAAACATAAATATTGAGTACAAGTTCGAGGACGGAACTCCAATGCCTAATGCAAACAAAGCCAAAATACCTGTTGCGGTAGGTAGCCAACTTAATTGGACAGCTCCAGCTCAACTCTATGGGCATACTTTTGTTAGGGCAGAGGGACATGACCAAATGGTGAATGGGAGCGGTCAAACCGTGACGTATTATTATACCAAACAATCCAACGTTCATATACACGACTGGGGAGAATGGAGAACAAACGGCAACGGAACGCATACTCGCACGTGTAGAACGGACAATTCTCACAGCGAAACTGCAAATTGTGTAGGTGGCAATGCAACTTGTACGCACAAGGCAGTTTGTGACGTTTGCCACGGCGAATATGGGCAAGCAAAATCTCACGATTGGGGCAAAGCAACGTATACTTGGACGGACACCGTTTGCAAAGCGGAAAGAGTTTGCAAGCACGACAGCGCCCACACTGAAAGCGAAACGAGGACTGCAACAGGAACGGTAATCAAAGCGGCAACCTGCAAAGAAAAAGGCAAAATGAAATATACCGCTACTTTTGTGAATACTGCATTTACTATGCAAGAAAAGGAAGTTGATATCGATTTTGCTCCACATACTTTTGGAGCGTGGAAAGACGAAATTCCTGCAACAACGGAAGACTTTGGCATGAAAGGACATAAAGATTGCACGGTTTGCGGAAAGCACTTTGATAAAGACGGGGGCGAAATTACCGAGCTTAGAATTGCCAAAATCGGCACACATAATGTAATAGTCAACGGTGAAAGCAAATCCTATGCACACGGCGAAAGAGCAACCGTAACGGCAGAGGATAAAGACGGCAAAGTGTTCAAAGGCTGGCAGGACGAAAGCGGAAAAATCGTCAGCACAAACAAGAGTTATACCTTTACCGTGACGGAAGCAACAACCCTTACGGCTGTGTATGAAGATGCTCCCGCGGCAAAGAAAGGTCTTTCGGGCGGGCAAATTGCGGGTATCGTAATCGGTTCGGTGCTGCTTGCAGGAATCGGCGGATTTGCAATCTTCTGGTTTGCAATAAGCAAAAAGACTTTTGCGGACTTGGGAGCTATATTGAAGAAAGTCTTTACGGCAATCGGCAACTTCTTCAAAACTCTCGGAGCAAAAATCAAAGCATTATTTACCAAAAAGAAATAAAATGAACGGATTAAATATTTGCCGTCGGCGATGATGTGCAAGATCGTCGAGTATGCGCGGGAATTACAGGTCGCGCTTCCGGCAAAAAAAACAGTGGTTTTAAGCCGCACAAGCATGCGGGTTGAAATAAATATTATATAAGGAGAAAAAAGAAATGAAAAGAAGACTAATATGCATAGTATCGCTTTTGATAATTGCTTTATCGGCATGCTTTTGTTTCACGGGGTGCAGCGCTTGCGGCGGATGTTCCGCGTGCGATAAATGCGGCACCGAAATATCGGACGTTATCAAAAGCAGTACGGGCGTAACGATAACGGGCGGCGACTTTGAAAAAGGCGTTCAACTCGTTGCCGAAAAACTGAAATTAAACGAAGGAAAAGTCATGGACGCGTTAAAACTGCTCCCGGACAAAATGACGGCTTCGGATCAGTCCGAAATAGCCGTTATGGATATTTCGGTGCGCAGCGGCGACGTAAAGGTCCAACCGAACGGTAAAGTAAAAGTCGCTGTTCCGGCTCCTCTTGACGGAGTTGAAGATTATGTGGTTTTCCACATAAAAGGGGAAAACCAAGCCGAAGAGTTGCCGTGCGAATACAAAGACGGAAAGGTAAGCTTCGAAACCGATTCGTTCTCGCTTTTCGTATTCGGTGCGGAGACGGAAAGACATGCGGTTACGGTAAAGGTTGTCGGAGTCAAGGAAGGCGAAGTTGATATTTTGGTCGAAGAGTTTTGGACGTATCAAGCGTATTACCTCACAAGCGGCGAGCAAAAAACGGTGTACGTCACCGATGATGATTTTACTCTTCAATTTGAAGCGAGAAACCAGGCATACACTTCGATATTTGCCGGATGGTATAACGAAGTCGACGGTAAAATGGAAAACGAACCGTTTTCGACGCAAGAAGTACTCGACTTACAGGTGTCGGAAGACCGCGTTATAGTAGCAAAGTTTGTTGCCGATCTCACCGGAATCAGTTACACCGTGCTTTACCCCGGCACGTCCGGCATACCTTCCGGTTATGCGGACGGAAGCATAGGCGGAGTGCTGTACGTTAAAAAAGGGAATCCCGATAAAATCAATCTGGACGGCGTGGAATTCCGAGCCTTTAAAAGAGTTTCGTGGTTCTCAAGCGATTATGTGCCTATTCCCAAAGAGTACTACGATGTCGAAGGACTGGATAAAGTAGACTATAACAAGGAAGGTCACTATGTCGTGACGTATACGATGAAAGAAACGCAATTAACTTCTTCTTTGAACGTATACGTTACGTCGAAAATTGTCGATCTTACGGCAAGAACAATGTATGGCGGTAAATTTTATGTTGGAAATGACACACGCCTACTCGAAACGAGAAAGTTTAAGGACCAATTTGTCGGAATGAAACATATACTGACTGCGGTACCCGATGAAAAGTTCGATTTCGACGGGTGGTACGAATGCTTTGACGGCGGCGTGCTGGGCAAGCTTCTGAGTGATCAGCCTCGCTATGTGTTTACTGCGCAAGGAAAAGAAGCAATGGTTATCGCGAGATTCAGAATCAAACCTGAATTTTCCGCAAAAAAAGGCGTTTACATGTTGAACCTGCTTCCCGGAAAATCCGGAATACCTGGCGACGGAAATGGCAATCTCAGCTACTTATATTACAGACCGGGTCCTGCGGAAATAGACCTTACCAAAATAGAAGTGGAAGGCATCAGAAGATCGTCGAACGGTTACGAATCGGTTCCGATGTATTACGGCGATTACAGTGTCGATTACAACGAAACGGACTTTGCAAAAGAAGGTAGTTACTGGGTAAGTTTTGATTCGGCATATACCAATCGTCGTTTGGTATCTATATCGATTTCCGAAAAACACGCAAACATAACGGCGGGATTTGAAGGGAACGGAAGACTTGTCGTTAACGGCGACGAAAAAAATCCCATACTCAGAGGAAAATACAATTCGGGATATTTCCGTCTGCAAGATGAAAAAATAATAAAGGCAGTGCCCGATGTCGGCAATAAATTCGTAGGGTGGTATTCGATAGACGCTGAAGGAAACCGTTCGGAACAACCTGTTTCGCTCGATACGGAGTATAGATTCGAGCAGAACGGACAGGACGTAAACATAATAGCTGTGTTCGAATATAATTTCGTCAATGTAAATATGGGTATCAGCGGCGTTGGCGACGTTTATATGAACGGTCAGAAATTATCGTTCTCTACGCCCCGTGAAATGCTTTCGATGGGAACGATAGAAAAAGGATCGACTGTAACGTTGAGAGCAGTGCCCGGCAAAATGAGCGAATACGAGTATGAATTCTTTGCATGGGCAACCGATTACGAAAATAATTCTCAAAGCGATATTGTTTCGTACAATGCCGAATACTTTATCGAAAACGTTACCGAACCGATAAATATCTATGCGGTATTCGTACCTAAACTTTCGAGAATAGTCGCAGATGGTTACGATGCGGGCTTTGACGAAGACGGCGTTTTCCATTATTCGCTGATTTCGCAGCAAAAGCCGAATATGCAACAGCTCGTTGTCAGAGGGTTTGCGGATGCGGAAAACGACGAACAAGTTTATGTGCTCGGTTCGCTCGAATACGAAATAGACGCGAGTGCCGTAGATTATACGAAGACCGGCGAATATCCGATTACCATCACCCTTAAACGCGATACAAGCGTAAAAAGCACGCTTACCGTGTCCGTGCCCGGATATACTACGTATTCTTACGTGGAAAGATCCGAAGATTTTATGCTGCACGGCACCATAAGAAAAGGCGACGTAACGGTTGATACGCCGGACGGTCATTATGAAGAAGTGGGCATCGGCAAAACGCTTACGCTGACTGCTGTACCCGACGACGACTATAAGTTCGATGGCTGGTATATAACGCACGATCACTCCGATGAGAAGCAGTTCTATTCGGCAAACGCTACCGAGACGTTTACGATAAACTCCGATACTTATATCTACGCGAAATTCGTCGAGAAACAAGAGGTTGAGTTAAACGTATATGCATTGGAATACGGCAAGATTTATAATAGCGATCCGGACGGAGACGCAGAAGCTCTCGATTCTGTCAAAGCAGTAGTTAAAGAAGGCGAAAAGGTTAAAGTTTACGCAAAAGCGTCCTATGATTATTCTAAATTTGCAGGATGGTATGACGGCGCTGATGAAAACGCAAAACTCATCTCCGAGGATAAGGCGTATGAATTCACGGTAAACGAAAACATGACTGTTTACGCCAGATTCGCATTATCGTTCACAGTGGAAGCAAGCATAGAAGGCGGCGGCGAGTTTGTAGACAATCCGGGCGAAACACATGTGGTTTTCGACAATTTGCCCAACAATTCGTTTGTGCCTGTTACGGTCAAGGAAAAAGAAGGCTATGCTTTTGTCGGCTGGTTCGACGCTAACGAAGGATTTTTCGTAGGCGGCGACATGACATATGTAGCTAAAGTATATGTAAACTACGGCGATATCAGCACCGGAAACTTACATCTTGTTGCTAAGTTCAGAAAGACGGTTACCGACATCAGGCTTGAAGTCAGTGATACCAGCGGTTTCGATACCGACAACGAAGGAAACATAATCACGGAATATAAGGTTGGTTTGAATCAGCTGTTCGATGCTCAACCCGAAAACCTGACTGTTCTCGGTAAAACGGGCGATCAATACGAAAAACTTGTTCGTCAGACCGAATACAAAATAACAAGCACAATAGGATGCAACGACGGCTTGCTCGATACAAGCGTAGAAGGCGTTTATACGATAACATATACCTATCTTAAAAATCCGTCCGTGCAAGCTGTTATCACCATCAGAGTTGCCGAAATGTTCAACTTTATCGCATACAGCAGTTACGGCGGAGGCGGCGTGATACTTGAAAACGGCGTGAAAGCCGAATTCGGAAACGGCAGACATGTAGACAAAGGAACAAAAATAACGCTAACGGCGCAGGCTGATGATCAGTATCATGAATTTATCGGCTGGATAGATCAATCCACTCAGACTCCGCAACTTATATCTACCGATGCCGAATACACGTTTACGGTCTACGGACACATGAGCATACTTGCCGAATTTGCCGCAAAACCCATATTCAACGCATATATCGAAGGCAACGGATATATTAAGGAAAACGGTGAGACGGTAGAGTTCGGAAACGGCAGACCCGTAAACAGAGGGGCTAAAATAACTCTCACGGCGGAAGCGGCTCCC